>JAUWMW010000193.1 GCA_030612965.1 bacterium | reverse complement strand
GAGTGGCGCCGTGCTCATCCCTAAGCAGGGTCGGTCATCCAATGACCCTACGAAGAGTCTTTTGTTTCAATTCCTTTGGCCGGATCGCAGGGATCCTGCCCTACTGTCGAAACCCCTGTGGTTTCGACCTACATGATCTGTTACGTCACCCTTCAATTCTACCTTGAGGTGACGTCAACACTCACACGGCAGATGTGGACATCTGCCACGCACAGTCATGTCACCCATCGACTCCGCTCAGGGTGACAGGCTGGATCTGAGCTTCTAACTGCAGCCCGACGTGGCGCCGCAGGTTTCACACTTGAGACAGGTGCCGTTACGGACCATCGTGAACTGTCCGCACTCGCCGCACATGTCTCCCTCATATCCCTTTATCCTTGCTGCTCTGATGGCGTGGTGGAGTCTGTGGCTGCCTTCGCCGGCAGTCGTCGACCCCGCCGTGGCAACGTACTCAAGCACAGCCTCCGCTTCTTCAGTTGCCGTCTCTGAAGCCTGATTCTCCAGCGGCTTACCATCGGCCTTACCTCCTCCTTGATGTCCCTGCTTACCTTGGCCGTTCCCGTTTCCATTGCCGCCGTTATCGGAGTTGCCCAGACGGACTCGCAAGTGGGCGGTGTGGATATCCTGGGCGGTGCGACTTCCGGTCGTCACCATTCCCGTGGTCGAAGGATCGGCCGTCTCTTCTTCTTCGAATTCGACCGAGCCATCCTTCGGGTCACCCAGGGTGTCCCCGCGCAGGTCTTCTTCGGAGACATGCACCAGGTCATTACGTCCAAGGTAGCTTATTGCCAGTTCACGGAATATGTAGTCAATGATAGAAGTCGACATCTTGATCGACTTGTTGCCGCGCACCAGTCCGTTCGGTTCAAAGCGACTGAACAGGAAAGCGTCGACGAATTCCTCCAGCGGCACTCCGTGCTGAAGACCGAGCGAGATAGCGATAGCGAAACTGTTCATCAGCGAACGAAAGGCTGCGCCCTCGCGGTGCATGTCCAGAAAGATCTCACCCAGGCAGCCGTCGGTGTACTCCCCGGTGCGCAGATAGATCTTGTGTCCGCCAACCACAGCTTTCTGAGTGTAGCCGCCACGTCGGTTGGGCAGCTTGCGCCGTTTGGCGATATACCGATAGACCACTTTGCGCGCCCCTTGTTCGGCTATTTGACCCACCGACAGCGTCTCCGGCTGTTCCTCTTCGTCCTCATCCAAGAGCGAAGCTGAGAGCGGCTGGCTCAACTTGGAACCATCGCGGTAGATGGCTATAGACTTGTTCATCGTCTCCCAGGCCAGACGGTACGCCTTCTTGACGTCGTCGATGGTAGCCTCGGACGGCATGTTGATGGTCTTGGAAATAGCGCCTGCAATAAACGGCTGCGCCGCGCCCATCATCCGAATGTGTGACTCATAGCTGATAAATCGAACACCGGTCTTGCCACAACGACTGGCGCAGTCAAAAATCGGCAAGTGCTCATCCTTAAGATGCGGCGCACCCTCGAGCGTCATGGTGCCGCAGCAATACTCGTTGGCCGACTCGATCTGATCTTTGGTGAAGCCAAGTTCGTGCAGGAGATTGAAATCCCAGGCATCGGGGGCGCCTTCCGACAAACCGAGGGTGTCGATCAGGAACTCATCACCCAGGGTATGACGGTTGAAGGCGAATGTTATCTCGAAGACATCGGCCAGCGTTTGCTCTAACTTGTCCAATTCCTCATCGCCGAACCCTTTGGCCTTGAGCGATTCGTGGTTGATAAAAGGCGCCTGCCGAAGCGTCTTGTGACCCGTGGCATAGGTAACGATATCCTTGGTCTCAGCCGCTGAGTATCCGAGGCGCCGTAGCGCCACCGGGACGGAACTGTTGATAATTTTGAAATAACCGCCACCAGCCAGCTTCTTGAATTTCACCAGCGCATAGTCGGGCTCGATACCGGTAGTGTCACAGTCCATCACCAGACCGATCGTGCCGGTCGGCGCTACTGTTGTGGCTTGGGCATTGCGGAAACCATAGATCTCACCTTTTTCCAACGCCTGGTCCCAAACCACCCGGGCTGCCTCCACGACCGTCTCCGGCAGATAGGCCGGATTCATGCCGGACGGCTTGACGGTCAGACCTTCATATTCCGACGGGTCGGCGTTATAGGCCGCGCGGCGATGGTTGCGAATCACTTGCAGCATGATGTCTCGGTTCCGGTAGTAGCCGCTGAAAGGCCCCAGTTCCCTGGCCATCTCAGCCGAGGTCAGGTAGGCCTGTCCGCTCAGCATCGAACTCAGAGCACTACACCAGGCGTAGGCCTCCGAGGATTCATAAGGAATGCCCATCCGCATCAATACCGCGCCGAGATTGGCGTAACCCAGGCCGAGGGTGCGGAACTCAAAACTCTTCTGAGCAATGTTTGGTGAGGGATATGAAGCCATCAATACCGAGATCTCCAGCACCACCGTCCAGACACGGATAGTGTGCATGTAACCCTCGATGTCGAAAGAGCCGTCGTCGCGAAGGAATTTGCAGAGATTAATTGAGGCCAGGTTACATGCGGTGTCGTCCAGGAACATGTATTCCGAGCAGGGGTTAGAGGCGTTGATCCGGCCGTCCTTGGGGCAGGTGTGCCATTCGTTGATGGTCGTGTCGAACTGCACACCGGGATCAGCGCACGACCAGGCGGCGTAGCAGATCTTATCCCATAGGTCAGACGCCTTTATGGACTGAACTGAGCTGCCATCGGTTCGTCGCGTAAGTTCCCAGTCGCCCTTCTCCTGAAGAGCCTCGAAGAACTTATTGGGTACTCGCACCGAGTTATTGGAGTTCTGTCCCGAGACCGTGAGGTATGCATCGGCTTCCCAGTTAGTGTCGAGTTGAATGAACTCGATCTCCATGACACCCTGGACGGCCAACTCAAGGATTTTCTTGATATATGCCGAAGGTACCGCGTAGCGGCGGGCAGCGCCTATAGCCTTCTTCAGAGCATCGTTCTTGGCCGGGTCGGTCTCGACTATCGCATCCCCGTTACCGCCGGCCACGCGGGTGGCCTCGAAAATCTCGTGCAGTTGACGTCGGATAGCAGTCGAGCCGGCGACCATGGCGGCTACCTTCTGTTCCTCGACCACTTTCCAGGCAACAAACTCCTCAATGTCCGGGTGATCCAAATCGAGACAGACCATCTTGGCCGCGCGCCGGGTGGTGCCGCCCGATTTGATAGCCCCGGCGGCACGATCGCCGATACGCAGAAACGACATCAACCCGGATGATTGACCGCCACCGGAAAGCCGCTCACCGGAACCGCGCAGATTGGAAAAATTGGTGCCGGTACCGCTGCCGTACTTGAACAGTCGAGCTTCGCGTACCCACAAATCCATAATGCCGCCGTCGTTGACAAGATCATCGGAGACTGACTGGATAAAGCAGGCATGGGGCTGTGGGTGCTCATAGGCGTTGGCGGCGCGGGTCAATGTCTGTGAGTTGGGGTCAACATAGAAGTGACCGTTGGACACGCCACCGAGGCCGTATGCGAAATGCAGACCGGTGTTAAACCACTGCGGCGAATTGGGCGCCGCCACCTGGTCGGCCAGCATATAGCACAACTCATCATAGAAAGCCTGCGCGTCTTGCTCACTCTCGAAAAATCCGTGCTTCTCACCCCAGTATCGCCAACAGCCGGCCAATCGATGAAACACCTGCCGAGCATCTTTTTCGCCCCCCAACAACGGCTTCCCCTGTTCATCCAGAAGCGGCTGACCCTGCTCATCAGTCTGCGGCACTCCGGCCTTGCGGAAATACTTCTGTGCCAGGATATCAACGGCTACCTGCGACCATCCCGCCGGGACTTCAACATCATCAAGTTTGAAGACCGAAGAACCGTCGGGGTTTCTGATCTCTGATGAACGCTTCTCAAAGTTGAGGCGGCAATAGGGTGATTCCCCTTCGCGCGTGAAATATCGGTCAATCTTCAATCCATGCCTCCAGTGCAGGCGCAAAAAAATATCAGGATCGGGCAATCCATGTCCAGGAAGTAAATCCTGATAATCCAGTGCTACCTATTAGATTACAATAATCTCAACATATCCAGAGCCGCTGCCTGAGCTACAAACTCTCCATTTTCGGCTGCGGGTACAATATGTGGTAGTCGGGAAGTCTCATACTACTAAAAATTGTGTTTTATTCTGGTAAATTGTATACGCCTGAGTCTCAGGCTAGTAGCTTGGGTCACACGCCCGGAGAATTTGCCGTTGGGCCCTACTCGACCTGTAGCTGAAAAAATCGATTTCTATAAGTTACTTATATGGCGTCAATTACAGGAGGCCCAGTTCTTAGCTGTTCGGGCGGGCGGTTATCCACAACCAAGAGAAGCGTAATTCTTTGATTAACATTAGATTCCCGTGCTTTCAACAACCAACCAACAGCGTATCCACAATCATTGTGGATAACAGCGAGTTGGAGCTAAGGCGCTGTTTTGGACCGGCCCGTTAGATTCCCGGCAGCGATTGGACCGGACCACTCGATTGGGTGCTGACAACGGTGAATTGCCGGGAATTCGCTCCCATCTTGGTTTTTTACCAAGTATTATGCAAAATAGTTTGAAATATCGGCATTTTTCTCTTGACAATACTCACAAGAGTGTTACCTTGGTAGTGCAATCGGAAAGTGTTACTCTTTCTGTGGATTACCTAATATCGTCCGCCCAGACAGGCACCACCTGTCTGGGTTTTTCATTGGGGGAGAGTTGCCAGC
>JAUWMW010000107.1 GCA_030612965.1 bacterium | reverse complement strand
GGCACTGTCCGCTGCTTCTGCGCTGTCGGGCTCAACGACAACTTCACCCCACGCCGACGATGCCATGATCGTTATAGCCAGGATACCCAGCGTCCATGACATCAACCCGTAGCCCATGGCATCACCGATAGACCTTAAGTTGTTTTTCCGATATCTTGATTTCGAGGTTGTTGGTCGGCAAGTCGACTAGTTCACCATCAAGATAGAGCGTTCGCCCTCTGATCGGCTGGATAGTGATAATAGAACCGCGAAAGAGACGGACCTCACTGCCGTACACGAATTTTCCCTTGGAAATCTGCCCGGCATAAGCGGCCAGATCCCGACGATTCGCTCGTACGTCGAAGACAATCTCGGCCCGGCGGTCGTCGATCAGGGAGGCCGGCGTCATCGGCAAGCCAACAGAGTGTGACAGGAGATGAACATTGAGGATAGTGGGTGAGATGTCGAACCGAAAAGCATCAACCTTCACCACGGTCTTCTTGGGCTCTATATGTGCGACCGTCTGGCTGACCAAACGGGACCACCCGAGAGCCATCCGGGGCGTCTTGCGCTTAGCCAAGATCCGCGCCAAATGCGGCGTCAAGCCAAGACCAATCGAGGCAAAGAACGGTTGCTCGGCTACAGTGCCGGTGTCGATCAGTCGGTAGCTGCGTTCGATAATTCTCAAGATTGAGGCTTCCACGCCAAGATCAGTGTAAAGGGAGCGGGCGATATTGTTGAACCGCCCCATCGGAAGCAAACCGACCGGCAGATCAGCGGCCAGGGCGGCCCGCGCCACCAAGTTAAAGGTTCCATCGCCACCACACGCGACCAGCGACGTAACCGGGCCCCGTTTTTGAAACTGCATCGGCAGTAATCGTCGCCCTCGACGGCGACCGGCCGCGGCCTGTGCGGCTTCCATCAGATTATTGGCTGTCCGCGGTCTGAGAACAGTATACTGGCCACTCTGATTCCTGATCCGGGCGGTCAGTTGTTCGATCGGTTCCGAGCGGTAGGCGGTTGCGCTCTCGTTTACGAGGATGCAGACGTGAGCCCGTCGATCTTTCTGACGTCGTGGTCGTTGCATTTAATCATTATAGTCAAAAACCGAGGCGCGGGAAACATTTAATGGCGCCGGAGCGCATCGAACTGACATAATGGTTGCTCAGCCTGCCTGCCGCGCCGGACCATTTTGTGGGTCTGGCACGATTTATAGATTGCCACGCATACCACACTGCGTATATGATTGGAGTGATTATGGAAAACGTCACCGTCACAAGAATATCGTCGGAGAAAATCAAAGGTGGCCTATGGTGGCTGCCGCCGGTGGTGTTGCTGGCCGTGTACCTGCCGGCCCTGATAGATCTGGTGATGGATTGGTACAACGACGCCAACTACTCACACGGTTTTCTCATACCAATTGTCTCCGGATACCTGCTTTATAGAAAACGTTCCAAGCTCGCCGACTCCGTGGGCAGCGTGGATGCCGTCGGACTATGGCTGATAGCAGCCGGAATGGTACTTTTTGTTTTGGCCAACGGAGCCGCGGAGTACTTCACCATTCGTTTCTCAATGATAGTGACCTTGTTCGGTCTGGTGTATTACCTGTTTGGACGCGAGACCGTCCGATGCTGCTGGTTTGAGTTGGCTTTTCTTGTTTTCATGATCCCGATTCCGTACGTGATCTACTATGCCGCCGCGTTTCCTATGCAACTGATGGCCTCCAAAATGACGGTAGGAATTCTCAATCTCCTCGGAGCCGGGGCCGTACGGCAGGGCAACATCATACATTTGGGCGGTTTGTCGTTGGAAGTGGCCGAGGCCTGCTCCGGCATCCGATCACTGGTTTCGCTGGGCGCTCTGGGAGCGATTTATGCCTATGTTTCACTGCGAAGCGGTCCGGCCAGAGCGCTGTTATTTCTATCGACCGTACCGATAGCGATTCTGGCGAATGTGGTGCGAGTATTTGTCTCCTCGGTGCTGGCGTATGCGGTGGCGGTGGATGTTACGGTCGAGCCTTTGCATTCGATCATGGGGCTCCTGGTTTTCGTGGTAGCTTTTGTTCTGATGTTCCTCGTGTCGTGGTTGCTGAGGAGGGTCTTCGAATGAGGAGGGCGTCGCTGATCAGCGCTGTCATTATCCTGCTGGGCGGTGGGCTCGGGAACTACCTGCGATTCGTCACACAACCACCCGAACATCCCCCATCGTTTGACGCCATACCACTCGACCATAACGGCTACTATGGTGAGGAACGACGGCTGCCCGACTACAATTATGAAGTTCTTCAGGCGGACACTACCACCCTGAGGCTTTACCGCGGTCCGGAAGGAGACCTTTTCTGGTTGTTTGTCGCCTATTTTGAGTCACAGGAATACGGCAGCCAGATGCACTCGCCCAAACTGTGTCTGCCCGGCGGTGGGTGGCGGATCGAGAGCCACGAGCCGTTTAATCTACTTTTGCCCAGCGGCGACACTAAGACGATTAACCGTCTGATTATCGTCCAACAAGACTCGCGCCAATTGATGTACTATTGGTACCAGACTCGGGGTGGCGCTCTGACCAATGAATTCGCCGTCAAGTGGGACCTGGCTGTCAATTCGTTGCTGTTTCGACCGACCGATGCTGCCTTCGTGAGGCTAACCCTGCCGCTTGCGAACGACGATTTGGAAGCGGCCGGTACGAAGGCGATTAGATTCCTAAACAGCTTTTATCCCTACCTGATGGAAGCGCTTCCCTTCGACAATTAAACTTGAACGCCCGCGTCGGATTTCCTATTATCTGGTATGCTGAAATCCCTGGTGAAACTGGCCCGCCCTTCGCAGTGGCTAAAGAACGGCGTGGTGTTAGCCGGATTGATTTTCTCCGGCGAAGCTATTCATATTTTTGCTCTGGAAGTAGCCGCGCTCGCTGTCGCCATTTTCTGTCTGCTGTCTTCGTCGGTCTACGTTCTCAACGATCTGGTTGACCGCGAAAAGGATCGACGGCATCCGCTCAAGAAAGGGCGACCGATCGCGTCAGGACGAGTTTCTCCTGCAACAGCGATACTGTTCTGTGCTTTGCTGCTGGTGGTGGCTCTCGCGGGAGCATGGTTCATCAACTGGTCATTTTTCATTATCAGCCTTGGCTATGTTGCTCTCAACCTCTCATACAGTTTCTGGCTTAAGAACGTGGTGATCGTCGATGCTATGAGTATCGCCGTCGGTTTTGTGCTTCGTGCCTACGCCGGTGCTTACGCCATCGAGGTTCCGGCATCCAAGTGGATGTTGATCAATACTCTGTTCTTGGCCTTGTTCCTGGCTTTTGGAAAGCGGCGTCACGAGTTAGTGTTTCTCGAGGGTGATGCCGCTTCGCATCGAACCATCCTCAGCAAGTACTCGCCGTACCTGCTGGATCAGTTGATCGGCATTGTCACCGCCTCGGTGGTTGTTGTCTATATGCTCTACACTTTTTCCCCGGAAGTTTCAACCAAGCTGGGAACTGAGAATCTGTTCTTGACCATACCGTTTGTCATCTACGGCATCTTCCGCTACCTGTACCTGATTCACCAGGAGGAAAAGGGTGGCTCGCCCACCCGGGTGCTTATCAGTGACCGACCGATCCTGGTAAACGTGATTCTATGGCTGGCAACCGTAGTCTTGGTCCTTTATATCGCATGATTTCCAGTATGCCGGCTACGCGGTCGAGGGAGGATACTGTGCGCGGCAGACCTCCCGGTCTGCCCATTGGAAAGGATGTATCCAAGCTAGTCAAGGGGCAGACAAGGACGTCTGCCGCCCACAGCAACGGCACTTTTCTTCCTAACCGATATCAGCAACGCCCCCGAACTCCAAGATAGAGCCGGGGGCGTTGGTATGCTAAAAGCAAAGGTGGGTCAAGTGTCGTTGGCCATAAACCTCTTTAGAGCGGGACTGCTTCCAGTTCTTCTTCAGCAGGAAGTCCCTCAGCAGGAGATTCGTCAACGGCTTCTTCGGACGCGAGTTTCTCGCCGCGCATCAGCTTGTCGGCGGTTTCCATCAGCTTGTCCATGTTGAGCTTGGTAATATGGGCGTCGGCCTTGAGAAACTGAGCTCGCGCTTTCATGCCGACGTCGCCGATCGATGAGTAGACGATCACCGGTGTGTCGGACCTCTCCGACTGGCGAATGCGCAGCGTCACGTTGAGGCCGTCCATCTGCGGCATCTCGACGTCGCAGATGACAAGATCGAATTTCTCCTTTTGGAAGAGATCCCAGGCCACCTGTCCGTCGCCGGCCTGCACCACCTCGCCGCCATGTTCGGTGAACTCGTTGACCAGCATGGCCCGTACGGACGGGGAATCCTCTGCGACCAGTATCTTCTTCCCGGTGAAGTTGACGTCGCTGCCGCCACGGTTGAGATCCATCTGCTGCAGGTGCGGGCACAAATCCAACAGGATGGTCTCATAGTCCAGCATCAGAACCATGCGCTCCTCGGTCGGCTTGACGATCCCGATCACGTAGCGGTGATCGATGTTCCGGAAGACACCGTCGGTGTCGATCACATCCTCCCATAGGAAATGGTGAATCCAGTCAATCTGCTCCACCCAGAAGCCGGTATGAATACCGAAGAACTCGGTAACGATCACCTTGCTTCTCTTAGAGGTTTTGGAGGTGATCCCTAAAAACCCGGCCAGATCGACCAGTGGTATCAATAGGTTCATGTCGCGGAAGATGCCTTTTACGGCTGGGTGCGTCTCCGGCACGGCGGTGGATTGATTCAATTCGGAAACGATCTTGCTCACCTTGAGGATATTGATGCCGAACGACACCCCGGCCATCCGGTACTCCAGTATCCTCAGTTCGTTTGCGCCGCTTTTCAGATACGACTCGGCATCCAGTTTTTTGCTCATCATTCTACTCCTTCGCTTTGCATAGTCTTACGCTGAAGACGGCCCCGCCGTCGGGGTGGTCGTCGGCCAGGATGGTTCCGCCCATACCCATAGCGGCCAGCCTGCAGAAATATAGTCCCAATCCGACGCCGCGGTGGCGCCCCTCAGTCCTCATTTTCAATTGGCCATACTTTTCGAAAAGCACTTCCGGATCGACATCGCCAAAACCCGGACCGGAATCCTTAACATGGATAAGAACTGAATCTTCCGCTTCGTCGATCGACACCGTGATGTTGCCGCCATCCGGAGTATGCCGGACGGCATTAAATAACAAATTGTCCATGATCCGCTTGAGCAAACCGACGTCAGCCAAAGCCGGCACCGTACCCGGCCGACCGGCGAGTCTGATCTGGATCTGGTGCTCCTGCGCCGAGTTGCCGGCCAGTGTGATGGTGTCGCGGACGATTTCGTTGATGTCGACCTTCAATGGCTGGCACGGAATGCCCAGGTCGCCGGACTTGGCTACAGCCATAATGTCGTAGATGATTGACTCAGCCCGTTCCACGGCGATTCGTGACGAGGACACGATCTGGCGATGCAGCGGCTTCTGGATATCCAGCTTCCCCTCGTCAAGCAGCTTGAGCAGGTACTTCATGGAGGCCAATGGCGACTCCATGTCGTGCAGGAGCACAGACACAAACTCCAGCCAGTTGTCTGCATTGTTCTGATCAGCCTCGGTGGTTAACCGAGTGTCGCCCGTCTTTTCTTTGATCTGCATGGTCACGTAATTACTTTGTAGCCGGAAAAATCCGGTCCCAGCCCGTCATTTCTTATATTATCGGATAATCAGGCGGATTAGTTAGGTCTCATCGGCTTACAGGGCAAGAGCGGGAGGATTTCTGTCGGAAAAAAGATATGGATTCTGGATAGTAGCTGAAACCACCGTCAATACTGCTTTTCAGTCCAGGGGCAGGCGGTTCAAGCGGAGTGAATTGGTCACCACAAAAACCGATGAGAAGGCCATAGCCGCCGCCGCCACCATGGGTGACAAGGTCCAGCCGAACAGCGGGTAGAACAGTCCGGCGGCCAAGGGTATGGCCAGAACATTATAAAAGAAGGCCCAGAACAGGTTCTGTTTGATAACTCTCATACTCTGGCGGGCGAGTTCGAACATCTTGACAATGTCGCCCAGGTCGGAACGGACCATAACGACGTCAGCCGCTTCGATGGCCACATCGGTGCCGCCACCGATAGCTATACCGACATCGGCCGCCGCCAGTGCCGGGGCGTCGTTGATGCCATCGCCGACCATGGCCAGACGGAAGCCAGCCTTTTGATAAGACTCTATCACTTCCTGTTTCTGGTCCGGTTTGACCTCGGCCTCATAATACTCCAAACCAATCGACCGGGCCACACCGGCGACCGTCCGGTAGTTGTCTCCGGAAAGCATCACCACCCGGCCCATGCTTTTCCTCAGTTCGGCGACCACTTTGGCGGCGTCGCCACGGAGGCGATCGCCCAGAGAAATCAGGCCGATCAGGTTACCGTCCAGAGCTACGAAGACAACTGTTCTTCCCTGGGACATCTCGTCCATAGCGGCATCGGTTTTATCGGAGAGATCGATTCGCTCGGCTTTCAGAAGCGCCTTGTTGCCGATTAGCAGGCGCGCCCCTCGATAAACCGCCTCCATCCCGAAGCCCGGCCGAACCTGCACACTTGAGACCGGCGCCGCCTCGATCTGCTCCGTTTCCATATAGCGTACGACCGCCTTGCCAAGAGGATGATCGGTTTGCTTCTCGGCTGAGCCGGCCATGCGGATAAGTTCTCGAGATGAGGAACTGTCCATAGCGACAACCTCCACGACCTCCAGTTCGCCATGGGTAAGAGTCCCGGTTTTGTCGAAAATGACGGCGTTGAGGTGGGTGATGTTTTCCAGAATGTCTCCCCCCCTGATGATGATTCCCTCACGCGCCGCCCGACCGGTCCCAGCCAGAATAGCAGTGGGCGTGGCCAGACCCAGGGCGCAGGGGCAGGCTATTATCAACACCGAGATAACACTGCGAATCAGCATCGGGCTGTCGGGAGCAAACCAGTACCATGCGGCCAGCGTCAAGAGCGCCACCCCGATCACCACCGGAACGAACACGCCGGCCACCCGGTCGGCCAGCTTCTGTACCGGTGCTTTGCGGCTTTGGGCCTGACTGACCAGCCTAACCATACCGGCCAGATAACTCTCCTCGCCGGCCGCGGTCACTTTGAACTTGAAAGAGCGGTTGCCGTTGACCGAACCACCTATTACTTGGTCCGACGGTCCCTTTTCTACGGGCATGGACTCACCAGTCAACATCGATTCGTCGATCACCGGATGACCCTCGACAATTTCGCCGTCGGCGGCCAGCCGCTCACCCGGTTTGACCAGAAGTGTCATGCCCGGTTGGACAGTGGCGGCGTCAATCTCGATTTCGACGTTGTTGATAATGGCCACCGCTTTGGCCGGGCGCAGATCGACCAGCGCCCGGATGGCATCACCCGCCCGCCCTCGGGCTCGTGCTTCCAGGTAGCGGCCCAGCAGGATCAGCGTGATGATCATGCCGACCGATTCAAAATACAAGGGTTGGGACACACTTAAACGATACGATTCAACCAGCAGGTAGCTGCTCCAGCCGAAGGCGGTGAGCGATCCCATGCTGATCAGACTGTTCATGTTGGTCCGGCCGTGGCGTGCCTGTCTCAGAGCGTCGGCGATAATAGAGCGTCCGCAATAGAACAACACTACCGCCGCCAGCAGTGCTTGCCCCCACCCGCTAAACGGAATCGGGATCAATTGTTGACCGGCCCAGGTCGGCCACATGGCCAGAGCCACCAGAGGTATGGTCAACGCCAGAGAGATTCGTAGTAGCTGCCCGGCGCTGAGAACCTCGCGTCGATTGGTCGTAAGGATATCCGGCTGACCACTAACTGCGCC
>JAUWMW010000175.1 GCA_030612965.1 bacterium | reverse complement strand
GCCCTGGACAAGTTTGCGCACGAACGCAAGATCGCTCTCAGTTCGCGAAGCCCGGGGAAAACCGAGGTGTCCGGTTGGGCCGTGCATCATCGGCGTGAAAGTCTGCGCTGGTTCGGGGGGAGCCGCTGATGTCGCGTTACCTGGTCAAGATCGATGACAAAGAATACGATCTCCACCTGGAGTACCGGGCCGATGGCTACGAGGTTTCGGTCGACGGTGCGCCGGTGCGGGTGACCAACCACCGGTTGGGCGAGACGCGCTCGGTACTGCTGGTGGAAGACCGTTCTTTCGAGGTCGACGTGCGTTCCAACGGACTGGCTGACAGCAAGACCGTCTTCATGCTTGGTGTCGAAATTCCGGTCGAGATCGAGGAGTACCAGCTAGCCCAACTGCGCAAAACCGCCGGGATGAAGTCAGGACCTTCGGTGCAGAAGAAACTGAAGGCGCCAATGCCAGGGTTGATCCTCGAGGTAAAGGTGGCATCGGGAGACAAGGTGTCGAAAGACCAGCCGCTGATCGTAATCGAGGCTATGAAGATGGAGAACGTCATCAAAGCGTCGGGCGACGCGGTGGTGAAGAGCGTGGATGTGTCAAAGGGAGCATCGGTCGAAAAGGGTGACCAGATGCTGGAGTTCGAGTAGTGCCGCCCTCGAAGAAAGTAAACAGTTCCGGGATTGAGATTCCTCCCGTCGTCTCGGCAGACGATGTCACGCAAGCAGAAGCCACTTGTGGCCTGCCCGGTGAGTATCCGTTTACACGGGGTGTCTACCCGGATATGTATCGCGGGCGTTTGTGGACAATGCGACAGTACGCCGGTTTCGGCACGGCGGCTGAGACCAACCAGCGTTTCAAGTATCTGCTCCAGCGCGGGCAGACCGGACTGTCGGTGGCCTTTGATCTGGCTACGCAGATCGGCTACGATTCCGATCATCCGATGGCGCAGGGGGAAGTTGGACGTACCGGTGTCGCCATCGACTCGCTACACGATATGGAGCTACTGTTTGATGGTATCCCGCTGGATAAAGTATCGACCTCAATGACCATCAATGCCACAGCGGTGGTTCTTCTGGCGATGTACATCGCGGTGGGCAGAAAGCAGGGTGTGCCTCCGGAGCAGTTGATGGGCACAGTCCAAAACGACATCTTGAAAGAGTTCATTGCCCGCGGTACCCATATCTTTCCCCCACAACCGTCGATGCGCGTCATCACCGACATCTTCGCCTACGCCAAAGACCACCTCCCGAAATACAACACTATCTCCATCTCCGGCTATCATATTCGCGAGGCGGGCTCTACCGCGGTCCAGGAGGTGGCCTTCACGCTATCTGACGGCATCGCCTACTGCGAGGCGGCGTTGAAGGCTGGTCTGGAGATTGACCAATTTGCGCCACGGTTGTCGTTCTTCTTTGCCTCGCACAACGATCTGTTTGAAGAAGTAGCCAAGTTCCGCGCGGCGCGGACGATCTGGGCACGCACGATGAAGGAACGTTTCGGCGCCGCCAATGAAAAGTCGATGCTCTTGCGGTTTCACGCGCAGACCGGCGGTTCCACGCTCACGGCCCAGCAGCCGGAGAACAATATCGTGCGGACAACTGTTCAGGCATTGGCAGCGGCGTTGGGCGGAACACAGTCATTGCACACAAACTCCTTCGATGAGGCGCTGGGCCTTCCAACCGAGAGGGCGGCCGAGATAGCTCTCCGCACGCAGCAGATTCTTGCCTATGAATCCGCCATTACCGAAACGGCTGATCCACTGGCCGGGTCATATTACATGGAGTACCTGACGCGGGAATTGGAGCAACAGGCACTGAAAATAATGGATGAAATCGATCGGCTTGGCGGCGCAGTTCGGTGTGTTGAGTCCGGGTACTACTGTGATGAAATCGCCCGCACTGCCTACCAATACCAAAAGCAGATTGAGTCCGGCGACAGGACGGTGATCGGCGTCAACCGTTTCACCACCGACAAGGCCGACATACCGCATGTGCTCAAGGTGGATCCAAAACTTGAAAAACAACAACGAGATCAGTTACAGAAGATGAAGTCAGAAAGGGACAATGGTCGTGTGCAGGAATGCCTCCAGCGACTGAGAGAAGCGGCCGTCGGCGCAAACAACGTTGTCTATCCGGTGATCGAGGCGGTGGAAAACTACGCCACAGTTGGTGAAATCTCTGATGTCTTCCGAGAAGTATGGGGTGAGTATCATGAAGGGAACTAAAGTTCTTTTGTTCGTAGCTGCGGTGATGATTACGATCTGCGGGATCGGGTGCGGCGGTGATGAAGGCGATGTTGTTCAGGTCGCCGATACGGCGACCGCCGTGGAAGAGAAGCCGGCGGCCAGCATAGTCAGGACAACTGAGGCACCGGCCAGTGTAGGTGATCGGGCTGAGGATTGGGCTGCTATCGTGGCGGTGGTCGATGAGGTCATTACGCGTCTCAGCTATGGAGACAAGGCCGGACTGTACGAAAACGAGTTTCGGTATCTTAGAGAACAAGAAACATTCGACGAGTACCTGAAGCACGGCGAGGTATCCTGGGCCAACGCCGACAGTCTGGAGTATATCGAGATTGTGGACATCGAGTTTTTCGGTCAGGACTCAGCCCTGGTTGAAACGATATTCCATATGACAACTACAGGTGAGGACAAGGAGTCGCCAATGCCGTTGATGGCCTATTATCACGAGGGGCGTTGGATCAAACCGTACATGTCGCAGAGCAATCGTCAGCATGATTATGACGAGTTGATCCGGCAGGCCGACGACTCTGATGACTGGTAGCATGTCGCGCGAATTGATATCACACATAGGGATTGCTGTTGCCGATCTCACTGCTGCAATAGAACGTTTTCGGCTCATCACCGGCAGCAAGCCTGACAAAATCACCGAGGTGTCCGACCAAAAGGTGCGCGTGGCCATGTTCGCCGATTCGCCGCACGGCAGTTCCGCTCGTATCGAACTCGTGGCGCCAAGTACGCCCGACAGTCCGGTGGCTGCCTTTCTCGAAAAAAGAGGGGAGGGCTTGCACCATGTCTGTATTTATGTCGACGACATCAGGAAAACGCTGGCCGAACTTAAGGCAGCCGGTGTCAAACTGATCGATGAGTCACCGCGCGTGGGCGCCGAGGGTCGCCTGATCGCGTTCGTGCATCCCTCGAGTATGCACGGGGTTTTGGTCGAATTGGAGGAGCGGGGCGGTTGAGGTCACTTGGTGGCCCGAACATCTGGGAGTGTCGAAAGAACTCCTTTCCTCGTCGTTGCGAGCGATCCGCCACCAGCGGAGAGCGCGGCAATCTCATACTACATGTCGCCCAACAAAATGAGATGTTTTTGTGCGTAGTGTACGTCCTCGTGGACCACACGCAGGTTGGGGCAGACGAGGACGTCTGCCGCCCACAAAACAGTGACTTCTTCAGCAAGTCCAAACGCCCGGGTCACGGTACCGCCGGGATTCCGACCTAATTAGATTCTCTGGTTCCTCGACGGCGTAACCGGAGCACCAACAACAGTACCACCATCACAGCACCCATCAGCCACCAGCGATAATCGGTGGGTTCAGCAAACACAGCCCGTTGCGCCGAACCGGTATACGCAAAACCGTTTTCCATGGTCCGCAAATCCGTCTGGACCGAAGTGGGCGCCATGGTCGATGCCTTACCCCACAACGTGAACAAAAGTTGCTGGCCGTCGGGATGACGATACAAAACGGCCGTCATTCGGTGATGGATATTTTCAAAGGTCACCGTGTCCACAGATGAAAATTCCAGCACGAACCAAGCTCGGTTGTCCTCCTGGTAGCCGGTGTTGGTCAACAGCTGGGCCTCCGGCAGGGACAGAATCACGTCGTCGATGATATCCTCGACAGCGCGGCGAAGTTGTTGACCATCGATGATCGCGTCCTCTTCAGGGATCTCCGAACGAAATATCTGTAGCTCTGCAGTGAGATCTTCATTGACCAATTGAATCGGAAAACCGGTATCATCGCCACCGGCGACCCATCCTTCAGCAAGTGGCAGCCTGATTTCGTCGGCCGGCCGCACCAGATTGTCGGCGTGCAGTTGTGCCGCCAGTAGCGCCATCAGCAAGTGGCAGATAATCGGTCTCATACATTTGATATCGGCCGGATGGGAGGCCAATTGTAGTGTGACCTGAGACACCCCAGGCGAAGCGCGAGAGACAGGCTTGCCTGCGGCAGTTTGATTATGGCAGATCCGCGAAGTTCCTTGACAGACAGTCGGTCACCATCTTGACGCGCGTTTCCAGGTAAGTCGCTTTGTCGATCCTCGGCCGATAGATGAAGCTTCGTCCCGCTTTCTCCCGAGACAAGAGTTGTTTATCAGCCAGACGGCTCAGCACTGTCATAACGGTGGTGTACGCCAGGCGATTCGTTTCGCCCAGTTGGAACAACGCCTGCTTAACAGTCACACTATCGCGGGACCAGGCAATCTCCATCAAGCGGGCCTCGGTGGGACCCATGAAAACCGCCGTTCCCTCGGCCGTTGGATCGAAGTAGAAATATCGAGCGGGCATTAAGGCTTCTTGACCTGCTTCTGTTTGAAAATCATCGACACGCCGATTGCTATGACCACTACAGGCCAGAAGTAGTCCCAAGTGTCTCCCCGGAGCAGTCCGAACTGATTCAGAAGCATCAGTCCACCCAGGATCAAGAGCAAAACACCGAAGAACATAAAACACCTCCGCGACTTTCTTTGCCGGATGATATCCCAATGGGTGGCGGGCAACAAATAAAAAGATGGCGCACGGTCAAGCCAGGTCTCTTGCCCGGAGTCAGTGCGGCGTCCATTCCGGTACCCCCCCTAAAGCGGAGCGACAGGTGGGATCTTTCTGGTACCGTGCAAACCCACCCGACGCTGGCGCTCTGGGTGGGGTACCGAGTAGCGAGTGGGTCACCGGCCGGTTAATGCGGGCGGTTTCGGCGTTGATGACGCGGCGGTAGCGCCAAAGGGAGTTGGCTATTTTCAGGACGAGGTGTTCCTGGAGGATGCCTTTTGGTTTGAGTTCATCGATCAACGAGTCGACGAGTTGGTGATAAATCACTTCTTGCGCTTCGCGCACAGCTAACCTCACCCTGAGCGGAGTCGAAGGTTGGTGTGGAAATGGGTTCGTTTTG
>JAUWMW010000125.1 GCA_030612965.1 bacterium | reverse complement strand
CTGGCGGTGTTTGCCGGGGACATCATACCGACATTGTTGGCCAACAATATGGAGATGCGATATCACTTCGACGGTGCTGAGACACGGGTGCTGATTTCGAAGATTGAAATCGGTGCGTCTTTTGAAGGTGCGTTTCTTCAGGCCGGGAGTGAATTGATCAGCCTTGAAATGGCTGCTTATGACGGAGCGCCCGTGGTTTCCAAGCCGCTGCCGGACCAGTTTGGACTATTCCAGAACTATCCAAATCCATTCAACCCAAAGACCACAATTGCCTTCGCACTTCCGAGCGGTGGTGATTACCACCTGACAGTTTTCAACGTGACCGGCCAGCAAGTCGCTTCGTTTACCGGTGTGGCCGAGGCAGGTCAGATTGAAACGGTGGAGTTTGACGCCACCGACATAGCGTCGGGTGTCTATTTCTATAGACTGGATACCGACGACTTTTCCCAGTCGCGCAAGATGGTGCTGATGAAGTAGACCGCCTACCGGGAGCAAGTCCGAAAAACGACCGCTATCAGGCCGCGATGAATCACATGGAGGATCATCGCGGCCATGGTGTTGTTTGGGCCATTACACAGATGGAAGGCGAAAGGAGTTAGCGTTGCCCTGACAACCTCATGGTTTGTCCACAGTGCTCTGAATCTCTTGCAGCGCCTGCCGTGCAGCCTCGCTGCCCGGATTCAGTTCGAGACTGCGCCGGATGAACTTGATCGCTTCCTCGGTTCGACCGGCTTCGGCATAGACTGCGCCCAGTTTCAAATGAACCATATCATTTCGGGGATGGCGCATAGCCGCCTGCTCAAGAATTCTGATAGCGGCCTCGAGTTGACCCGTCTCGAAATAAGCACTGGCCAGATTCATGTAACCTTCCAGATAACCTGGGTCGACCCGTGTGGCTCGGCTGAAATGTGTCATCGCCTCGCCGACGCGGTTACGCCGAATCTTGATAAGCCCGAGGTTGTTGTGGAGCGGGGCTAACGTCGAATCGGCAGCCAGACCGCGCTTGTATTCCATCTCTGCTCCAGCCAGATTGTTCTGCGCCAGATAAGCATTGCCGATGACCAATTGATCTTCGGCCGCTAATCTTTGCTGATCCAGTCCGAGGGCGTCATGGTTTGATTCAACCAACAGCAGGGCAAGCATGAACAGCGCCAGAGCGAGGTTCTTCATCTGGCGGCGTCTCTTGAACTCGATCATGCGGAAGACGGCATAGACGGCAAACAGGATCATGAACGGCATCATCGGTTGGCGAAAACGTGCGCACACAAAAAACAGTAACAGCGTCAACAGGTAAGAGCTTAACATTACGTATACTACCAGGAACCTTCGCCACTGTGATAGCGATAGCACGAGACCTATGACGGCCAAAGGAGCCACCAGACCGAACGGGAAATACAGCCACTTCGAGAACACCAGGGGTTGCATGATCGATCCGAGAGCCCGAGCAAGGTAGATGTTCTGGTTGTTAGGTATCTCGTAACCGTTGAGAAACAGCCGCAGTTTTCGGAACAATAACCCTATGAATGCGGAAGGATCATTTCTGATCTCTTGCCAGGCAAGACCGTACCAGAAATCAGAGACTTCGGAACGTTTCAGGGTTCTGCCTTCACTTTCTTCAGCGATGGCGATGGCTTCTCGGTAGCCGCCCTCCCAGGTAGGATCGATCCCGGGTACGGTGGCTGACCAGCCGTTGGATTCATGGTTGTTGCCGATGAAGAAGTTGAACCCGCCCTGCCAGGCGATAAAGACGAAATCATCGGCCACTACGTAATTGCGTATGGTTACCGGCAAGACAACTATCAGCGAAGCGGCGGCGATCACGAGATAGCGCACTAACGCCTTTCGAGTACCGAGTTGTGGTCGTATCACCATCCAGATCCAGATAAGCAGGGCCGGTCCCAATAGCAGAATGTTGGGACGAGCCAGACCGGCCAGCCCCAGGAGCAGGCCGACCAGAACGAACGAGGCCATTCGATTCGGTTTTGCTTCACAGCGCAGCAGTTGCAGTGCCAGCAGCGATGTCAGAAATATCATTATCGAGGTGATCAGCAGAGCATTGTCGTAGTAGATGAAGGTTGGATAGATGGTGCACACGCCTCCGGCCCAGTAAGCGGTTCTTCGATCGAATAGACGCAGCCCGAGCAGATAAACCAGAATCGGCAGGAGCGACCCAAGAATGATCTGCAACAACCTGACACCGTAGAGAGACTCGTCAGTGATTCGGAATAAGACCGAAAGAAAGTGCGGGTACAAGGGGGCGCGGTAGTAAGGTTCCTTTGGCAATCCATCGTCGTCGTTGATCTGTTCGGCCAGGTGGACGTGGTAGCGTTCATCCATGATCGGCTGGTCGAAAGTGGGGGAGGTCTCTGCCTGGTTGAGATAGGTCATCCTGACGGTCAGAGCCACCACGAACATGAACAAGGGCGCCAGCCAGACCTGGTGGCGACTCCAAAATGTACCGGATGTTGCTTCAGTCATAGCGCTATGATAGTCGGCCGGGTCTGTTTGGCAACACAAAAACGCCGAGCGGAGTGGACGGGTGTGAAATGCGCGGCCGTGCTGCGTTCCGTCTAAGGGCTGGTCCTAAGCGGCGATTCGTTTGAAGTAGTATCCGCCGGGCCGAAATGTAGATGACCCACCGAATATCGATTATCGCCGCCACTCGGGAATACCCGAATCGCATCAAACCCAGTGTCGGCGGCTCTAGCGGGAACGTCGATCAGATGCAACGCCATGCCGCCACCTCTAATATTGGCGGCCCGGACGATCAGACTGTCGATGAGAGTGGCTCCGCGCACGAATACCAGTCGGTAGTCGTCGTTGTGGTCCAGAGCTATCTCCAACTTACGGTCTGTTACGATCTCACCAAGATCAATCTGGGCTCCGGCCGGATCAAGGGCGGTTGTGCCTTCGCCATTCCAAGCCGAGCCCTGAATCACGCCAGTAGAAACATCCTGCCGAGAAATGCTCATCGGTGGAGGTGATGATTCGGGAAGTAGATGATCGTATTGGCTGAGGTTCAACAGAACGGCTGTCTTGATTCGATTCCAACTCAGGAGTTTCCCGCTGGTTACCAGAGCTAGCTTATCATAGTAGGCAGCGAGGCTGCTGTCGACGATGCAGTTCTGTCCCGTTTCGCGCGTCTCACGGTAGCCGGCCGGTATGAAACGCTCGTGGTGACCAATGCGCCACTGCCGGTTCTCCGCCGCCGGGAGGCGGGCCAGAAGTGGGTCACAGAGCGCCCACGCGTCAATGATGTAGATCCCTGCGCCGGCGGCAAAGCCGGAGAAGCCGTTTGCCCAACCAACGACTACCGATCCGGAGTCGCCCGTTTTCCAAGTCTCGCCTAATTCGATCCGAGGATGATGCGGCGTCGGCAGGCCGCGCGTCCAATTCATCAGACCTGTGCTGCAGTAGTATTGTCCGCGTTCATCAGCCATTCCGTTGGCCTGCCAGATGACAATTGCCGAATTCCGGTCACCACATCCGTATCCAGTGCCGCTGTGAATAGGACAATACGGCGAGCTCAGGCCGATCACCAGTACTACTGCAAGCGGCGCCAGTATCCCGGCGTACGACTTCGGCAACTTCAGCGTTGATATGACTATTGCAGCTATCAGAAGTGGTCCGGTGAGAAACCGCCCGCTCATGAAATCGCCGCCGATGTATACGGTGTAGACCATGAACAACAGTGCTCCCGCCAACATTGGGAAGTGCCGCTTGGTTTTCCGGATAACGGCGATTGTCACGGCGCCGGCAATGGTCAACATAGTCAGGGGATCAACGGAGATTGAGTTCAGAAGATAAGCCAGGCCCTGTGACATTAGTTCAGAGATAGGTATCCCTGCCCCAAGTTTCGCATAGGCGGTGTTGGGGATAAAGAACCCATAGTAGAAAAACGAAAACACTTCCCAAAGGATGAACGGTGTGAATCCGGCGGCAATGGCAACAATAGCCTTCCGTGTGCGTAATCGAAACGCGGCATAAGCTAATGTCGGCAGGTAAAGAAGCAGTGTGTCCATCCGATTGAGGGTCCCCAGGGCAGCTACCAGCGATAATAGCAAGAGCGATCTATGACTCCTTTCGAATCGGAGATACACAAGAATGAACACAACCAACAAGAGGTGTGTCAGAGGGTTCTCCAGACCAGAGGTGGAGTAATCAGTAAATGCTTTGGACAAAATCAGAACGGTCAGGGCCAGGATGGCTGCTTTGTCCGACCGAGCCAGTCCGTACACGAGTATCAGCACGGCAGCCGCCGAAATTGCTATCGACAGAAAGATGCTGGTAAAATAAAAATCGCCCGTAATCAAATAGGCAAAGGTCACCACAAACAGCCACAAGGGATGAGTGAAGCTCTGGACTCGCTCGGCCACGTTCCACCGAAGACCGTAGCCGTTGACGAAATTGTCTATAGTACGAAATGTTATGTAGGCGTCGTCAGAGACCCAGGCCGTACGGATAAGCACCAGCACATAAACCAAAACCAGCACAGCGACCATCGATCGCGCGTCAACGTCGCGCCATCGCCATGAGAAGCTCTCCGGCTCGGAGTCAATACTCTCAACTATGGCTTTGTCATGTTGCATGTCTGAAGGACGAATATAGAGTTATGGACCATGACTGCCAAGTACAAATTCGTGAAGCTCTTTGGATGCCCGCTGGGTTTGGGATGCTTTTTCTTGACAGGCGGGGCTGAACGGCCTATCATGGCAGCCGACACATTCGGTATGTGCGCCACCGTAGCTCAGATGGTAGAGCAACTGATTCGTAATCAGTAGGTCTCCGGTTCGATTCCGGACGGTGGCTCTTTTTTTGCCTGATAAAACACGTTCTTCTTTTCGCGAATTGTCCCCGATTTCCATTGGATTCTTCGTTGCCGTTGGGTATAATTAAGTGGTAGAAATAGATAGATAGGTCAGTAACAAAGCTGTCCATAGGTGGCGCTTTGTATTGCGCCCCGTTGTGATAAAAGCCTTAGGGAAAGGATACTCCGATGGTGGTTACACAGAATAAAGAAGTTCGTACCGACCGCTGGCCGGTCAACCCGCACGTCAAGAATCTTCAGGCGTCGATCCTCAGAGAGATCCTGAAGACCTCGTCGCAGCCGGGTGTGATTTCCTTTGCCGGTGGTCTGCCTGCTCCCGAGATGTTCCCCCTGGAGGACCTTCAGCAGGCGTTGATCGATGCTGTGGCCAAGTATGGGTCCGACAGTATGCAGTACTCTCTCACCCGTGGGGTGCCGCTGATGCGAGAACTGTTGGCCAAACGCGCCACCGAGCGCGGCACCAAGTCCGAAGTCGACAATATCATCGTCACTACGGGCGGGCAGCAGGCGATTGAGTTGATTGCGCGGACGTTTATTTCGCCGGGTTCGTATATTCTCACCGAGAATCCTACCTATGTCGGCGCGCTCCAGATATTCAACTACTACGAAGCCAAATACGCCCCGGTTGCTATGGATCACGAGGGGATGATTATCGACCAGGTTGAGAAACAGATTCGCGAGTACCGTCCAAGCATCATATACACCGTCTCCAATTTCCAGAACCCGACCGGCATCACCCTGTCGCTGGAGCGACGCAAGGCGCTGATCGAGTTGGCGCTGAAGTACGAGATACCGATCATTGACGACAACCCGTATGGTGATGTCCGGTTCGCCGGGGAGCCGTTGCCGACGCTGAAGTCGATAGGCGGCGACGCTGTTATTGCCGTGCGCACCTTTTCAAAGACTATTGCACCGGGGTTCCGAGTGGGTTGGATCAATGGCCCCAGGGACATCTTGGACTACATCGAAAAGAGCAAGCAATGTATTGATCTGCACACCAGCAGTATCAATCAGTACATGCTTTATGAGTATGTAGCCTCCGGCAAGCTGGAACCGCATATCGAGCTAATCAAGACAGACTATCGTGAGAAGCGTGACGTCATGCTCAAGGCCATGGAGGAGCATTTCCCGGATGGTATAACCTGGACGCATCCTGAGGGTGGACTGTTCTTATGGGTGGAGTTGCCGTCACACATGTCCGGCCAGGACCTCCTGCCCAAGGCGATCGACCTCAAGGTGGCCTATGTTTACGGGCAACCGTTCTTCCCGGATGGCAGTGGCCTGAACACTCTGCGTCTGAATTACTCGAACGCCAGCCATGAGAATATTCTCACCGGCATTGAGCGCTTGGGCAAGTTGTTCAAAGACCATATGTAAAGCTCAACAGGCGGCTGCCTGCGATGAATAACACACCCCTAAATCCCCTCTCAAGGGACCTTCCAAAAACTATTGGGTGGTGGCTATTCCTTTGCTGTGGGCGGCAGACGTCCTCGTCTGCCCCTTGATTACCCTGGGTACGTCCTTCAAACGGGCAGACCGGGAGGTCTGCCGCGCACGATATCATGGGTTTTTGGAAGGTCCCTTGAGAGGGGATTCAGGGGTGTGTTTCCCTGCGTAGGCAGCAGATGTTCGTTATCCGGTGGTGTCGGGCCACCGTACCTGCGCCGGATCGCCCTAGTGAAACTCCTCCCAGTCGATGAACCCCTCTTTGGCATCGGTCATGCAGTTGACGATTAATTCCACCAACCCGCTGTACTGAATATGGCAGCGCTCCCAGGCGTCGTAGTAGTTCAACAAATCTCGAATTTGTCCCTTGCAGTTGGAGCAGGGCGCGCAAACGTACTTGTTCACCTTGGGGTCAAGTTCTTCGCGAGTGAAGGCGTTCAGTATCTGCGCCATCTTCTTGCGTCCGGAAACCATCGACCGCCAACTCGGGAAATTGTTCGACTGCATAATAGCAAACCCGCTCCCGCCGCCGCAGCAATAATTGTGAACACCG
>JAUWMW010000239.1 GCA_030612965.1 bacterium | reverse complement strand
CCGCTGATCACGCTTGGTGATGAGTACGACCACAATATCGACGGCTACAGTCCGTACGATGGTTCGCCGGTCGGCACCTCGTGGCAGGAGTTGTATCCGAACTTCGACGATATGTGGACGGTCGATCAGTGGATCGACAACGGCGACGGTTGGCTCAGTTTCTGCGATACCATCAGGGTCGTCGGACAGAACTCGCCTTACCCGGTTCGTTGGAAGCATGTCAAAGAGCTCACGTATACGCTGGTTTGCACCGACGCGGCAAACGACACCTTCTACTTCGACTACCGCATGCTTAATCCGATGTATCCTTGGTCGTCTGCTCCGGTGGGGACGTTCTGGCATGAACTGTACCCGACCTTCTCGAACATGACCTGGTGCATCAATTGGATCGATAACGGTTCCGGCTTTGTCGACTTCTGCGATTCCCTTGATCTGGAGTACCTCAGTGGACCGGATTCCGGTACGTTTGTGCGCTTCCATGTCGAGTCGGTCGATTGGGATATGGTGTCCACGATAGAGGAGCACTGGGATCCGCCGCCGCCGATGGACGGCAAGTTCAAGCACAACATCGACGGCTGGCGCCCGAGCGACTTCAACCCGGAAGGTTCCCTGTGGCATGAGTTGTGGTTTAACTACTGTGAGATGTGGACGTGCAGCTTGTGGATCGATAACGGCAACACGTTGTTCGACTACTGCGATACGTTGGTCTTCAAGCATGAGCCTACCGGACGCTTGTCCTACGAGCACGTCCAGGTAGTGACGCCGACCATCACTATTACCAAGGACGATTCCACCTGGTATCTGGACGGTCTTGATCCGAACCCGGTGATCGATCCGGTGACATATCCTGTCGGCGGTTACTGGCAACTCGTCTATCCGCGTAGCAGTTGGTTTGGTCACCCTTTCCAGATCACGGGCTGGAATGACAACGGCAACGGCTTCCTGGATTCGTGCGACTACATCGACTTCCGGGATGAATGGGGCAACGTGCATTCTGACTGGCACGTGGAAGCATTCGAGACCGACATCATCACCGACCCGTTGCCGAATCCGAATATCGATGAGTACGACCACAACATCGACGGGTACATGCCAACCGACGGCGACCCGACCGGAAGCATGTGGCATGAACTCCATCCGAATTACTGCGACCTGTGGCACGCGGATGAGTGGCGCGACAACGGTGACGGTATTCTCAGTTTCTGCGACACGCTCATGTTCCGGGGCTTTGGCGCCGAGATTGAGGATTCGATCCTGTGGAAGCACGTCGAAGAGGTGACTGGCACCCTGGTCCTCGAGCCGCCGACCGGTGGCGACACGACATACATGGAAATGATGTGTGGCCGTCCGACCGCTGAGCCGCTTACGATGGCGGAAAGTCCGCTCGGCACCATCTTCCATGAGGTCTATCCGAACTTCTGTCGCCGTTACCTATGGCAGGGTTGGGGCGACAATGGTAACGGAATCCTTGATGCTGGTGACCAGGTGGCTATGCGGTCAATCCTGCCGCCGGACTCGGGATCGGTTCACCAGTTCATCGTTATCGACTGGCAGACCGACATCATGACGACGATCATTCCTGAGCCGTCGTGCTGCATGCCGCCGATAAGGGGCAACGTCGACTACGATCCGGCGGATATCATCGACATCTCGGATCTGGTCTATCTGGTCGACTACATGTTCACCGGTGGACAAGCGCCGGTTTGCATCGAAGAGGCCGACATGGACTGCACCGGCGGTGCAACGCCGATCGACATTGCCGATTTGGTCTACCTGGTCGACTACATGTTCAATCAGGGTCCGGTGCCTTGTCGATGTGACTGCTCCGATTGTCCGTAAGAGCGGCGGCGCACTGCACATAGCCTCGCAAGGCTACATTATAGATGCCATCCCCGACTCGTTCGGGGATGGCTTTTTCTGCTGCATATATCTGGGGCAAAGAAACTAATAGCGCCCTTTTTTTCAAACAATTCTCTTGAATTACCTTTTGATTCGACTATATTCCCCCGCGAAATTGAACGACTAACAATGCGCTGGAGGAAACTGAAATGGCCATGTTCATAACCGATGAATGCACTGCCTGCGGTCTTTGCACGCCGGAGTGTCCCACCGAGTCGATTACCGAGGATGATATATTCGTCATCGATCCGGATACCTGCAACGAATGCGAAGACCAGGATGACGGTCCGCACTGTGTCGAAGTCTGTCCGGTTGACTGTATCGTGAAGGCCGAAAAGCCGGCATAGGCTTTAGATCGATTGTCACAAGCCGTCCGACCGGGCGGCTTTTTCAATGCCAAGAATAAAGAGGGTGCTCATCTGGTTGGGTAGAGGGGGCTAGAAAACTACCCAGGGACAGCAGAGAGACACCCTCGTCACTATCAAAGTATGACCAGTCTGTGGCCGGTGTCAAGCTAATTGTATTGTCGACCAGGAGACGGTGGAACTCACTTCAATACTTCACGATTTTCACGGGAATCGTCAGTATCACTGGCTTCTGATCCTTCGCCGTTGTAACGTGCAAAGTGAAGCTGGATGAATACGTGCCGGACGCTAAACCCTCCGCCGGAGTGACCTTGATAGTTAAGGTCTCACCTCGTGCCGCCTTTGGTTTAACCAAATCGATGTCGAAGGTCGTGTGACCGCAGTCAACAAGTTCCCAACTAATCTGATCGAAGGCTCGGTTCTCCAGTGTGATTTTCTTTGCGTCGGTACCCGGCAGGAAGAACAGCGAAAACGGCTTGGGTTTGAGGTTGCCGTACCATTGCCCGATGGTTGAAAGATAGTAGAACTTAACTTTGGGGTATTCCGGGTCATCCAACTCCACCGTTGCCGATTTCGTTGTCGGCCCATAGTAGTTGCGAGTCGAGAAATCCAGGCGAAAGAAGGCAGTGTCACCGGGGTCGATTTGTGAGTCGGTGGTTCTGATATGTGAACAGTCGCAGGAGGTCGCAACTCTCTTGATTGGTACCGGTTCGGAACCATTGTTGATGATATGGAATGTGTGAAACAGTTTGAAATCGATGCCCACATGTCCGAAGTCAAACACTTGTTCTGAGTATACAAGTCGGCTGGATCCGGCTGATTCCTCGGAGGATTCGCCGACCGCGCTGGATGCGAGAACGAGCAGCAGAAACGTTACAGCAGCTACTATCTTCAAGAGTTGACCTCCGAATTCGGCAGAAACCCGTGTTGGGCCATCCAGTCGTCATTGAAACACTTACTCAAGTACTTTATAGCACCATCGGCAAAAATGCCCACGATGAGCGCCTCCGGTCCAGTTTCACGCGCTACCTGTTCTATGGCCCAGGCTACGCTACCCGAAGAACCACCAGCCGAGATACCCTCGGTTCTGGTGATTTCACGCGCTCGCAAGAATGAGTCACGATCGGATACCGTGATGACCTCATCGACCAGTTCGGGAAGCATAGCATCAGTCGGCACATCGGTACCGATTCCTTCTACCTTATATGGCTGACCCTGGCCTACCCTTTTATCTCGGATCAATTCGGCAAAGATGGATCCTTCCGGGTCAACCGCCACCGCCCGGAGGTTCGGGTTTTTCTCCTTCAGGAAACGGGCTGCTCCGGAAAACGTGCCCCCGGTGCCGATGCCGCACACGAAATGTGTGATCCGCCCCTCGGTGTCCTCCCATATCTCCGGACCCGTTGTCAGGTAATGTGCTTCGATGTTATCCGGGCTGTTGTACTGGTTGAGGTCAAACCAGCCGTTTTCCTTTGCCAGTCGGCGTGCAACCATGTAAAAGCCCTCGGGGTCGTCGTGCAACGTCTCGGGTGTGACGATCACCTCTGCGCCGAACGATCT
>JAUWMW010000362.1 GCA_030612965.1 bacterium | reverse complement strand
TAGCAATACGGGCCGTCCCACTCGGGGATAACCGTGCCGCTCGGCGTGACCCACTGCCAGCTACCACCGGGGGGGAACCAGGTCGAGTCGATGCAGAAGGTCTTGCCGATCTGAGCAGCGTCGAACTGGGTCTCGATCTTCAATACCACATCGTCGTAGCCGTTGGGAACACCCGGCTCTAACGAGGCGTAACCACCGAGGGTTATGGTATCCTCGCCGATACCATCAACACCTAACCCGTTAACAAATACGCCGCCGTCAAGATACGGTTCCAGATTGCCGGTGCTGTAATAGACTGGCGTCTCCCAGACGGCGCCGTCGGGCGTGTAGATGCGGATACCGTTGGCCATGCCGATCACGTTCTCGCCGGTGTTGTTCTCCATTTTGCCCTCTATGGTCAAAGGCGTGTTGGCCGGGATGCAGTTCGTTTCCACACCCGGAATATCGATATAGAATCTGGCCTCGGCGCCAGGCGTCGCCGACAGCATCACAGCGGCGACGAACAGTAAACTGATAATATACTTACACATGATTGAACTCCATTCTTGGTTGTTTTGCCCCCGGTCTGACTCGTGAAATCTCTTACCTAACATGACTTGTTCCCTCTGCTTTCTTCGTTATTGTTGTAAGATTGCCCGTCACTCAGGCTTGGGGTGTGATTCCCCCTTTGCGTGCCGTTGATTGTGTGATTCCTGTTCAACCATATTCTTCCTTTCTTTAGATTTTGCTGTTTCATCGTGTGTATCCTTGTCTTTTGTTGTCTTTTCTGGTCATCTCACCCGGTTAGTCCGGCCCAGCGGCGGATGGTTCGGAATAAAACCGGATTATTTCGTGTTTTTTTGATCAATGACATCCACCTCCAAATTGGTTGCTACGCCTGACCGGCCATGTATATTGATATTGTGGAACAAGCAATTGCGGAACTGCTGTTGCGCCGTATCCGCGAACATGACCGTGAGTTCATCGCGGATTTGAGGCAGATCATCGAGCGAATTGCCCGTAAATGGAATTGGACGGATGCGGATTCGGTCAATGATATCGCCCAGGACTGTTTTATCAAGTTGCTGGAGAGCTTGTCGAGTGGCCGGTTTGAGGGGCGATCATCATTCAAGACATACGTTTACACCATAACGCGTCGGACCTGCATCGACTACTATAAAGCTGCGCGGGCGGTGGAGACTACTGACATTGAGGATGTTGGGCTGGCCGATCCAGCCTATTCTCAGGAGGAGCAGGTGATCGCCGCCGAGCAGCGCAAAACGGCATATAAGGTGCTCATGTCACTGCCCAAAGATTGCCGGCGACTATGGCGCATGATCTTCTTCGGGAAACGCAACTACCGACAAGCGGCTGAAAAACTTGGACTTAGTGAGGGTAGCATTAAGCGAAAAATGTGGGAATGCCGTCAGTTGGCCAGAGAGAAAGTGGAATTCTACGAAAAATGAGAACCATCGGTCGGTTGGCCGGACTAATCATGTGTAGATGAAATGATCCGGCATGGAAGTGGATAAATGAGGTAAGCAAGATGAGCCAGCGT
>JAUWMW010000143.1 GCA_030612965.1 bacterium | reverse complement strand
CGCTCGCAATGATATTATGAAAGCGCGCCCCCTTTGGCAGGATTATATTCCTGTTGAAGATTAACCACTGCGGTATTGGCCGCAGTCAGGAGGCGCACTTATGGAGAATATAGCTTTTGACAGTCACAAGCGCTACACTCTTTGTTCGGTGGAGGATTCTTCAGGGCGGATACTTGAGGAAGTCCGGATCGATCATGAACGTGGCGCCATCCGGGAGTACCTGAGTAAGTTTACTCCCGGCTCACCGGTGGCGGTGGAGACGATCGGTAACTGGTACTGGATCGTTGATGAGATTGAACAGGCGAGGATGCGGGCGCAGTTGGTTCATGCCCGTAAGGCGAAGGTGATGATGGGTTGTATCAACAAAACGGATCGTCTTGATGCGCGGGGTTTGAATCGTCTGCAGCGTGTAGGAACTCTTCCCACTGTCTGGATTCCCGGTGGGGATCTTCGTGACAAACGTGATGTTTCTCGAACCAGGATGTACCTTGTGCACCTGCGGACCAGTTTGAAGAATCGTATTCACGCTACTTTGGCCAAATACGCGCTTTCGGTGGAAGGTGTCAGCGATGCTTTCGGCAAGAAGGGTCGCGCTATTCTCGATCATCAGGTTATGAGTTTGCCACCTCAGACACGCTTTACCGCTTTGCGACAATTGGCGGCCATTGATATGTTTGACACTCAGGTCGCTGCCTTTGATGAGAGACTGACCGAACTGTTTGATGAAACAGAACAGATTCGTCTTCTCAGAACGATGCCGGGTATTGGCTTCGTGTTTGGAATTTTAGTTTCGCTTGAGGTTGGTGATGTTGGTCGTTTTGGCGGTCCCGACAAACTGGCCTCGTATGCCGGGACGGTCCCACGGGTGCATTCCAGCGGCGGCAAGACCCGGTACGGTCGGTTGCGCAACGATGTGAACCGTTATTTGAAATGGGCTTTTGTCGAGGCGGCCAATACTATTTGTCTTAACCGCAAATATTGGCCGGACCGTCATGTGAGCCGTTTGTACAATCGCCTGCACCACAGGCGGGGACACGTCACGGCAATCGGCGCTTTGGCGCGCCACTTGGCGGAGTCGACCTATTGGATACTAACTAAGAAGGAGAAGTATCGCGACCCTTATCTTCACCGAGTTTCGTCAACGGTGGTATAAGCGCGAGTTCGTCATGAGCTCTTAGAGGCTCGAGCAATGATTGCGACATACCACCGAAACAAAATCATGCCGCTTTGACGGCGAAGAGATGACTCCGGCGAATCGGGTTCGGATTAGAGAGTTCGATCCTTCGGATACGTATGACCAAAAACTACTATTGACAAGCGCGCTTTCAGAGATGACGATTGCGGCGTTTTTCAGCAGCTTACTAAGTGACACGGTCGCGGGGTGACTTTTCTCTTGCAGGCAAGCGGCTCGATATCGACATTGAGGCCATCACCTCGATATGTGTGAGACTTGAAGATCCATGAGCCGACCGACCAAGCTGTTCAACCGACATTTCGTGCTCCTCTGGCAGGGGCAGTTTGTCTCGTCCATGGGCAGCCAGGCGTTCTCCATCGCCATGATGTTCTGGATCAAGCATGCCACCGAATCGGCCACCCTGATGGGGTTGATTATGATGGTGTCGCAGATACCCGCCGTGTTGTTAGGACCGCTCGGTGGGTCCTTCGCTGATCGCCACTCGCGAAGGTCGATCATCATCTGGTGCGATCTGCTGCGCGGACTCCTGGTGCTGTCGCTGGTTGCGGTGATGTTTCTCGATCCGGAAGCCACTGATCTGATCCTGGCCTGGCTGTTCGTGGTGGCGGTGCTCGGCGCCTCGCTGGGTGCGTTTTTCCGACCAGCTATCTCCGCTGCGATTCCTGACCTCGTGCCGGTGGAGCGCCTCGCCTCGGCTAATTCCATGAACCAATCGTCGATGCAGGCGTCGGTACTGGCTGGTCAATCGGTTGGTGGTGTCCTGTTTCGAGTCCTGGGTGCGCCGGTATTGTTCCTGGTCGACGGCCTGACCTACCTGTTCTCAGCCGTCAGTGAGTTGTTTATCACCATCCCGCAAAAACTCACTCCACTCAAGGATGAGTCAACCAGCGCCTTCCAACGTTTCAAGAGCGACACTGTTGACGGGTTGCGTTATGTCTGGCGCAATCGCGGCCTGCGTGATCTTATCTTCGCGGCATCGTTGCTGAATTTCTTCTTCGTGCCGATCATCGTGCTGCTGCCGTTCTATGTCGAGGACACCCTTGGCGCCACCACTGACTGGTATGGTTTCGTGGTGGCCGCCTTTGGGCTGGGCGCTCTGCTGGGGTATCTCGCGGCGGGCACGCTGAAGCTGTCCGGGCCTCGGCGCGCCGCGTTGGTGATTGCAGCCTTGATCGGCATGGCTCTGACCCTTGGTGGATTGGGGCTGGTGTCGACCACTCATGCCGCGCTTCTGTTGATGTTCGCTACCGGTTTGCTAAACGGCTACCTGAATATCAATATCGCTACTATCATCCAGGTGACGACACCATCGGAAATTCGCGGACGGGTGTTCGGGGTTATGGGGACAGTCTCGGGCGGGCTGGCGCCGCTGGCGATGGGGCTGGCGGGTGTCGTGGCGGATATGCTGAACCACAACATACCCGTGATCTATGTGGCGTGCGGCCTGACCACGGCGCTTATGGGAGTGTTGCTATCAATGAGTCGTGATTTCCGTAATTTCCTGGCGTATGAGGTGGAGTAAGCCCCCCCATGAACATCCTCGCGCTTGAGCCGTATTACGGCGGGAGTCATAAGGCGTTTCTCGATGGTTGGTCGTCGCGCAGTCGCCATGAGTGGACGATCCTCAAGCTGCCTGCGAGCAAATGGAAATGGCGGATGCGACACGCCGCGATCACATTCGCCGAAGACGTCGCCGAAAGGTTGGAACACGGCCAGTCATGGGATCTGCTGTTTTGTTCCGACATGCTCAACCTGGCGGAGTTTAAGGGACTCGTCGACGAGCGCGTGCGGCGGTTGCCGTCGGTCGCTTACTTTCACGAAAACCAACTCACCTATCCCGACCGATATCCCAGGGAATGGGATCGACATTTTGCTATCACCAACTTCACGACCTGTCTTGCCGCCACGCAGGTTTGGTTTAACTCGGAGTTTCACCGTCAATCGTTTCTGACGGCGCTACCGAAATTTCTCCGTCGCATGCCGGATTACCGACCGCTTGATGCTGCTGATACCATTCATGCAAAGTTGTCCGTTCGTCATCCGGGAGTCGAGGAATTCGCAGCGCGCCCTCCCCGCCCCGATGGTCCGATACGCATCCTCTGGGCGGCGCGCTGGGAACACGACAAAGGTCCGGATAGCTTCTTCGAGGCGCTGAGGATACTCAAGAAAGATTCTGTAGGATTCCGCCTGAACGTCATCGGTGAACAGTTCGAGGAAGCCCCGGAGGTTTTCACGTGGGCGCGGGAATTCTTCTCGGGCGAAATCGTCCGATGGGGATGGCAAGCCACGCGTGAGGAATACGTCGCGGCCTTGCAGGAATCCGATGTAATCGTGTCAACCGCCGAGCACGAGTTTTTCGGCATCAGCGTCGTGGAGGCAATCGCAGCCGGCGTCTACCCCCTGCTACCAAGGCGTCTGAGCTACCCGGAGATTCTGAAATCAGGGACCGATGATGAGGCCGACGCATTTTTCTATGACGGCAGCACACAAGACCTGGCGGCGCAATTAGCTCACTTGGCCAAGCGGATTGAGCAATCACAGTTATGGCGGGATCACCCCGACCGACTGCACGAGCTTATCAAGAGGTTCTATTGGCGCAACCTTGTGGATCAGTTCGATGACGCACTGGCTGCATCATGATCTGCCCGCGTTGTGGCGGCGTGATCTTCAGATCGCGCCGCGTAGCTGTAGTTTCCCGCCGGGTCTGAAGACCCGTTGGGCACGAGATTGTCAGCAGGCTGTTGAAAAACTCAGAGCAAGAGACAGAAAAGCTGTTTCCTTGTGTTGCTAGTCATTCCCGCGCAGGGGGGAATCCATCTGAACCAACGACTTACTGGATGCCCGCCTTCGCGGGCATGACAAATCCGGTAGGCTCCAGGCATGATAAAGCACTTTTTCAACGACTTGATAGAGTGTGTTTTCGGGACAGTACGCTATTCGGAAACTGGATTCCGATGCTTCCGGATCAACCACCGAACAACTATCGCGACAACGTAGCTTACTCCGGCAATGAGCACGATAGTAGCGCCAGTCGGGAAGTTCGTCTCATAGCTGACGGCAAGACCGGCAATAATGAAGAAAATGCAGAAGGCCACCGCGCCGATCATCATTTGTCGCAAAGTTCGTGAGAACAAGCCGGCCACTGCAGCGGGCAGTGTGAGCAGCGCGATGACCAACACTACACCCACGACAGTTACGAGCACCACCACTGTTAGCGCCGCCAAGCAGAGCAACAGAATGTAGTAGAGTTCCACCCTGATGCCGCGAACGCGGGCAAACTCGGCATCGAAACAAACGGCCAGGAATCGATTGTAGAGTAACAGCGTCAGGGCTACAATGAGCAAGTCGAGCCCCAACAGGACACTGAGATCGGAGTCGGATACCATCAGGATGTTTCCGAACAGGTAGCTCATCAGTTCCTGGTTGTACCCGGGAGTTTGCGAAATAAACAGGATCCCCGTAGCCATGCCGACCGCCCAGACGGCGCCGATGATCGTGTCCTCGCGCTGCCGCGCCCGAAGCGTGACCCAACCGATCACAACCGCTGCGAGCAGGGCCGCCACTATCGCACCATGCAACGGCGTGACCGCATCCCAGTTGTGAACGGCGATGAGATATCCCGCGACACCCATGCCACCAAGCACACTGTGCGCGATGCCGCCGGCGACATAAGTAATGCGCCTTGCGACAACGAAACTACCCACTACGCCACAGGCCACAGCGGCCAGGAGGCCTGCAATCAGGGCGTTGCGCATGAAAGCGTATTCCAACATAGCGCTGAGCAGATCAGGCATGGTCCTCGCCGTTGGTAAAACGCCGGTCGTGACGGACGATACGAAGGTCGCGATCGCGATACCATTCCCCTAACATCTCGCTGCTCACCTCGCCGGTCGGGTGAACTTCGACGGTTCGGTTTACACACACCACCTGCCTGACAAACTGGCCGACAAAGGCCGGATCATGCGATACCATCACCACCGTCATTTTTCCCAACAGACTTTCAAGTAGCTGGTACAGTTCGCGCTGCAGCAACTGGTCGATGTTGGCCGTCGGTTCGTCCAGAATCAGCAGGTCCGGTTCGCAGGTGAGCGCGCGGGCGATATACATCCGTCGCTGTTGACCACCGGAAAGCTCGGAAAACAACTGTCCGGAACTATCAGCTAATCCCACTTGCTCAAGAGCTTTCTCGGCAGCTTTACGATCAGCGGCGTTGTAGCGCCCTCCGCTTCCGGCTCTGCCCAGTCGGCCCATCAGGGCAACATCCATAACGGTAATGGGAAAGTGCAAATCAAGAGAGGTCTGTTGCGGCATGTAGCCGATACGGCCCCGCATCGTCTTGGGCGTCTGACCGAAGACTCGTACGTGACCAGAGTCAGGCGTCAGCAGACCCAGGACCAGCTTCAGCAACGTAGTCTTACCGCCGCCGTTAGGACCAACCATCCAGACAAAATCGTTCTCGGCTACCGACAAGTCGACCTTGTCGAGCACCACCCCCCCGTTGTAGGAAAACGTAACGTTCTCAAGATTTATCGCAGCGACGTCGGCCATCGTCACCTCCCTTGCTCTAATCCCAGGTCTTCAGTGCTCGCGCCGCCAAGCACACGCGCGAGTTTATCAGCCATCTCTTCCAGGTTGGTCAGGTAGTCATACGCCAATGGATCCAGCGACAGAACCTCACCGCCGATGGCGGCTGCAATCGTCTCCGCTGATTTCCGGGCAAACTGTGGCTGAACGATAATAACGCTGACTTTGTCTCGCCTCGCATGTTTGATCACATCCGCCAACTGGGCCGGTCCCGGCTCCTTACCATCAACCTCTACCGCCACCTGGTTAAGGCCGTAGGCTCGTGCGAAATGACCATAGGCCGGATGAAACACAAAAAACGTCCTTCCCTGTACGTCGGACAACCGTCGTCTGATACGCACATCGACACTGTCCAGATCGTTCAGAAACAATTGCAGGTTGTCCTGAAACCAGGATTTATGCTGCGGGTGAAGGTGGGTCAACTCCTGAAAGGCAGTTCGCGCCATGATCTTCACCTTCGCCGGATCCAGCCAGACATGAGGATCAACGCCACCGTGATCGTGTCCATGTCCCGCGTGAGGCTCGTGCTGGTCAACCAGACTGGAATCCTCAATCCCCCTGTTCATATCGACCAGGCGCAGGTCACTGTGCAGCTCATACACCTTGGGTAACAGTCCGGACTCGAACGGCACCCCGATGCTGAAATACAGGTC
>JAUWMW010000056.1 GCA_030612965.1 bacterium | reverse complement strand
TGCTAAAGGCGGCGGCAATATATCGAAACGAGTTGAACCAGCCGGAACGGGCCGATTCACTGATCGGCCGGTTGCGATCGATGCTGTTGCAGCCGGAAGAAGGATGGGGAACTTAGGATCCTTTGCCGATGGGAATTGTATCAAGAATAAACCTGAACTCATAGTGAGTGGAGAAAGAATGAAACAAAAAGCTAACGTATTTGCCCTGGTCACCCTGTTGTGTTTGCTCCCGATGTTCGTATCGGCTCAGACCGACGCCTTTGGTATACCGGACACCCTGTACGCCGATCTGTCCAAAATCGACGACTACAACTGGAAAGTCGACATCTCATATACCAACGACGAGTGGGTAGAGGCCTTGTCGATCCCGCTACGGTTGATCGGCGGCAAGACTCGACTAAAGGGGGACTCAGCAGTCTTCACCGGTGGTCGGGTGGAGAAGTTCGACTACAAGGGCTTCCGCGCCGATACTGCTATTCAGTGTGTTACGATGGGGTTGGTGGCCAATCTGGGCCCCAACAAGAATTCACTCCCGCCGGGGAAAGGTCGACTGGTAACGCTGTTCGTGTCCTCACCGGACAAGAAGCCGATAACGGAGTTCACCGTCGATACTACGTTTACGCGGCCAAATAACACCCTGATGGTCATCGCCAAACGGATTCAGCCGGGTGAGCCGCCGGACACCCTCGGTCTCGACCGTAAAGCCGAGAAGCAGATCATTCCGGTGTGGGTCGTGAGAAAACCGGAGTAAGATTTACTGCAAGAACTGATTACGCCGGGTTCCATACCGCCTGAGGCAGCGGGAACCCGGCTTTTTTCGTATCAGCGCCACCACCAATGTAATCAGCCGTAACCGTACACAGCAATTCCATGTCCTTAGCCATTCTCGCCAAGTCGCCCCCTTCACGGGGGCGTGGATTGAAACTCTGGTAGTTGGATGGCGCCAACGCACTGCTCGGTGTCTGACCCACGACCGAAATCATATATCACTCTCTCAGCTTTTGCGTGGCGCCCGGCCGGGGATTAGACCAAGGCAGTTGACAACTTCTGGATCAGGTATTACAGTGCCTGAACATCTGATCCAGTCGCCTTGATCGCATGCCATCATGGAAACTTGTTCTAATGAACTCCTAATCGTATCTTGTGGATGCAATAAAACGACTTTGCCCGTAACAGAGGTATTGAATGAAATCTTATCTTGACTGTATCCCCTGCTTTTTCGAGCAGGCTCTCCGTGCAGGGCGAATAGCCACCGATGATGAACAACTGCAGAAGCGGGTTCTGAATGAACTGGGCGCGATACTGAGTGACATCTCCCTTGAAAGCACGCCGCCGGAAACGGGGGAGTTGATTTACCGGATGGTAAGAGAGATAACAGGGAATCCTGATCCGTATCGAGATCTGAAACATGAAAACACGCGACAAGCCCTTGCGCGATACCCTTCGCTGAAGAGAACGATCGAGGAATCCAATGACAGTCTGTTAACCGCCATCCGGATTGCAATAGCCGGGAACGTGATTGACTTCGGTCCCAACGCCGGCTTTGATATCGATACAGCAATAGAAGAATCATTGGAAATGGATTTCGCGATTTGTGATTACAGCGCGTTCAAGAACTACCTGGCAAAGGCTGAGCAGATACTGTACATTGGTGACAACGCCGGCGAAACCGTTTTCGACAGACTTCTCATTGAGCAGATGAACAAGCCGGTGACGTATGTCGTGCGAGAAAAGCCGGTCATAAACGACGCAACTGCTGAGGATGCCGTTCAGGCAGGTATTGATAGGGTCGCGACGATTGTTTCTTCGGGGACTGATGCTCCCGGTACGATTCTCAGCACCTGCAGTTTGGAATTCAGAGAGATGCTTGACAGCGCTGAGTTCGTCGTGGCCAAAGGCCAGGGAAACTATGAGGGTCTTTCAAACGAAGACCACTCGATTTTCTTCCTGTTGAAGGCCAAATGCCAAATCATCGCGAACGACCTTGGCGTTACCAAAGGTGACATCGTGCTGAAGGGGATGAACATCGAGACATAGGAAGGTCTATAGCAGACTATTGAAAAACACAGAGTGGAAGACAGAGAAGTTACAGTCTTGCTTTTCCTGTCATTCCTGCGAGAGCAGGAATCCATATATATATCAATTGATTCCTGGATCCCCGCTTTCGCGGGGATGACAGATGGAGCGCGAGATTGGCAATTGCGTGCGAGCCGGCAGTGATGAACCAACAGCAGGAGTTCGTAAACAGATGAAGATCACTATAATCTACGATAACGAGACATCTGACCAGGCGTTGACACCGGACTGGGGTTTTTCCTGTCTTGTCGAGGCCTACGGCAGGAGAATCCTGTTTGACACCGGCGGTAGTGGCGCCATTCTCCTCAAGAACATGGATGTCCTGGGGATCGACCCGCACTCCGTTGGGGAAGTGTTTATCTCTCATATCCATTTCGATCATACGGGTGGTCTTTCAGCCTTTCTTGATGTTAACGAAAACGTCACGCTGTACGCGCCTTCATCACTACGCGGCGTTTTCCACGTCAGGGAAATCGTTTACGAAGACAAACCCACACAACTGCATGAGCACTTTTACACTACCGGGTTACTCGAGGATATGGAACAGTCGCTGGCCATTCAAACCGAAAAAGGACTGGTGGTTGTTGTCGGGTGTTCTCACCCGGGGGTAGGAAACATCCTGAAGGCTGCGGCTCAATTCGGGAAACCGTACATGTTGATTGGTGGCTTGCATGAATTCGATGAGTTCGGATTGATTCAGGATTTGCATTCCGTTTGTCCTACTCATTGCACTCAGCACATACCGGAAATCAGGTCCATGTATCCAGACATGTACATCCAGGGGGGAGTCGGAACGGTGATTGAGATATGAGGAAAGGCTACTCGAAATCGTAGCAGGAATACCGGAAAGATGAAGCACTTGCCTTCTAAAGAAGATCTCTGCAGGAAATTGTTGACCGTTGTGGACAGTATATCGGACGGTGTTTTCGCCGTCGATATGGACTGGAAGATAACCTTTCTCAATAAAGCTGCAGAACGGATTACCGGCTTCAAGGCTGAGGAAGCAATTGGAAGGACTTGCAGGGAGGTTTTCCGGACTGATATTTGTGAGGGCAACTGTGCCTTGAAACGGACCATGGCTACAGAGAAACCGGTTATCAATCAACCTGTCTGTATCACCAATAGGAAAGGTAAGCTTATTCCTATCAGTATATCTACGGCGTTACTGAGAGACCAGCATGGTCGGATTATAGGTGGCGTGGAAACCTTTCGAGACCTCGATCTGGTCAGGCAAGTAAGAAGGGAGTTCGAGGCCAAGTATACGTACGAGAATATGATCAGCCGCAGCCGGAAAATGCTGGACATCTTCCATCTTCTCCCTGCGATAGCGCAAAGTGGAAGCACTGTATTGATCGAAGGAGAAAGTGGAACCGGCAAGGAGTTGATCGCGCGCGCAATACACAGCCTTAGTTCCAGAAAACGAGGACCATTCATAAGCATCAATTGCGGCGCTCTTCCCGACACACTCCTTGAATCTGAACTGTTCGGATATGTAGCCGGTGCGTTTACCGATGCCAGGAAAGACAAGAAGGGTCGCTTCGCTCTCGCCGAGAAAGGCACCTTGCTGCTGGATGAGATTGGCGACGTATCACCGGCTATGCAAGTGAAGCTTCTCAGAGTTCTGCAGGAAAAGACTTTTGAGCCTTTGGGGAGTACTCGATCTGTTGTGGCCGACGTGAGAGTTGTAGCTGCTACCAACAGGTTACTTGACAAGCTTGTCTCTGAAGGGCTATTCAGGAAGGATCTGTTCTACCGTATCAACGTCATTAGAATTCCTCTCCCTCCATTGCGAGAAAGGCGAGAGGATATACCGCTGCTGGCGGATCATTTTGTCCAGCGATTTAACAGACTGCGTCAAACCAACATCTCAGGTATCTCATCGCGAGTTCTCAAGCTTCTAATGGCATACAACTACCCGGGCAATATCCGAGAGCTCGAAAACATTATTGAACACGCCTTTGTACTTAGCCCCGGGGGAGTCATTAAACCGGAAGATCTGCCGGAGAACCTTCAGGCAAGAGGGGCCATCCCAGCTGTTGAGATAGCCAGCAATATGAAGGAGATGGAATCTTTGTTCATAATGGCAGCCCTGAAACGACACAACTGGAACCGCACGGAAACTGCTAAAGACCTTGCCATCAATCCGTCGACTCTCTACAGAAAAATCAAGAAGCTTGGCTTGAAAATACCCTTGGAGTAGCACCGATTGCTTCCAGGAGACTGTATTGCACAAACGCACGGTAGGCCGTGTCGTATCGTGCGTATGTGCACGTTTCATATCATTAGCTACTCTTAACCGTCGGTGTCTCATCGGTAATATGTCTAACGTAAAAAGTTATATATCAGTGCGTTAGGGCGTTACTCTAGTTGTGGGTGATTGTCTTGGCATGGAATATGCGTTCAGTCCGTTCAAACGATAGAGAAGGAGATGATGCAATGATAGGACTCGATAGGTTAATGAAGATCAAGGGAGTTGTCGCAGCCGGTCAGTTCTCTGACGATGGCAAGGTTATTCGAAAGGTTGGTGAATTGCCGGAGGACCTGATGAAGAGCGCTAGACTGTGCGTACAGCAAAATGAAAGCTCCCGCGAATTCTTAAAGGCACTTGATGACAGGTCAGAAAGGGACTGGCAACCGCTCATGGGTTGGATAGTTTGGGGTGGTAAATACTCGGTGGTTGTAATTGGCAACACGCGCGTGTTTGTCGAGACCAGCCGTGGAGATTACAACCAGTTGATGATTGACCTGGCCGGATCGGAAGGAACTGGTCCTCGGCCCATGAACTACTAGCACTAAAGATTGATCGCGAATGATATACAACTCTGTACCCTATTACGATGCAACAATACACTATGGAGGTAACTGTTATGACTGAGAAGAAACAAGAGAAGCCCAAGCTGGGTGAAGGCATTCTGCACGAAAGCGCCAGACCCATGAGGGTTTACATCGGTGATGACGGCGTCATGTACCTGTGCGACAAGGACGTCGACCGTAACAAGCCTCTGAAAGAGCAGGCTTGCTGGACCTGCGATCAAGTGCTTTTCACTCGCGGTGGTTGAGTCTCAAAGGACAGCAATTACGGATACATTCCTCTTGCAAAGGAACCATCGCTCAGAACAGCCAGCCCGCGTATTGTTATGTGGGGTGGCTGTTGGAAAAATTTGTCATGGGATTTTTTGATAAGCTTTTTAATCGTCCTCCCAAGTCTGCTGTGAATCTTGGACGCAACAGTCCCTGCTGGTGCGGCAGCGGCAAGAAGTATAAGAGATGTCACTATACATCGGACCAGAAGTATTTCAATGCCAAGCTAATGGATGCTGCCTGCAAAACCTCTGGGTGAAAGAGATAAGCGAGGTGAGTTTCACCTCTATCACGTCGATTCTTCAAGAGTAGGAAGGCAGCCAGCAGTCGTGGCAAGAATCGGACCATTCGAAGGACACCCAACGGAGTATGAGGAATGGTTCGAGAAGAACCATTTCGCCTACTATTCGGAACTCCAGGCGGTTAGGGAGCAATTGCCAAAAAGTGGAGAGGGACTCGAAATCGGCGTAGGAACAGGCCGTTTTGCTGCCCCGTTGCGTGTTGAATTCGGAGTTGAACCGTCCTCTCGTATGCGGGAAATCGCAAAACACAAGGGGATCAAGGTAGCTAGCGGTGTTGCCGAGAGCCTTCCATTCGCGAATGCGCAGTTTGACTTCGTTCTGATGGTTACGACAGTTTGCTTTCTTGACGACATTGATGCTGCCTTTCGTGAAACCCACCGAGTATTAAGACGCACAGGACGTTTTATCGTAGGCTTTGTGGATAGTGATTCCCCGCTTGGTAAGCTATATGAAAAGAACAAAAGGGATAGTAAGTTCTACGGGATCGCCACTTTTTACTCGGTCGATGAGATCGTTTCGCATCTTAAGCGAGCCGGTCTTGGACATTTTAACATTGTCCAAACCATTTTTCATCCTTTGAATGAGGTCGAGAAAGTTGAACCTGTAGTTAGTGGCTATGGTCAAGGATCATTTGTAGTGATTAGCGCCAGGAAAGAGGTTTGAGAGGTGTTGCGGCAGTCTGAAAAGACCCAACGTGGGAGCCGGGTGACATGATTGACAGTTTGAACACTGCGGTGATGATTACAGGCTTTGTTTTGTTGATGATGCTTGTTATCGAGTACGTTAATGTCATCACCGAAGGGTCATGGCAAAACAGCTTAGCAAAGCACAAGTGGACACAGTATCTTCTTGCAGTTATCCTTGGCGCCACTCCCGGCTGTATGGGTGCTTTTGCAGTCGTCGCCATGTTCTCTCATCGGGTTGTGTCATTTGGCGCATTGGTCGCAGCCATGATTGCTACCAGCGGCGACGAAGCATTTGTAATGTTGGCGCTTTTCCCTGAAAAAGCTCTTCTTCTGACCGCAATTCTTGTTGTTATCGCCTTCGCAGTTGGTTGGTTGACAGATCTCCTCGTATCAAAGCGGGTCGAAACCAGGTTTGAGGCGTGCTGTCAACTCGAAGTTCATGAGTCGGATATCTGCGATTGTTTTCCAAAAGATAACATACTCATGCAATGGCGGCACCTATCCTTGGCCAGAGGTGTTTTGAGTGTGGCTCTACTGTTGTTTGTGCTGACGATAACCATTGGCTTAATCGGACCGCAGGTCTGGGATTGGAAGCGCATAACCTTATTGATTGCCGGATTGGGCGGGCTCTTTATCACCAGCACCGTCCCTGAACATTTCTTGCAGGAACATCTCTGGAAACATGTAGTTCTCAAACATGCACGAAGCATTTTCCTATGGACCCTCGGGGCGCTCCTGGTTGCTCACATTATCACCAACCAGTTGCACTTGGAGGGGTACATTCAGGCTAATGCGCTTCTTGTAATTCTTGTTGCCTGTCTTCTTGGAATCATCCCGGAATCCGGCCCACACCTGTTTTTTGTCACATTGTACGCTCAGGGGACCGTTCCTTTTGCCGTACTACTTGCCAGTTCCATTGTCCAGGATGGTCACGGTATGCTTCCAATGTTAGCCCACTCACGATGGGGCTTCCTGCTGGTCAAGGGAATCAACCTGTTTGTCGGTTTGGCAGTGGGTGTTTTAGTCTATTTCGGGGGATGGTTATGATGCGGCGGAACAGTACCAGAAGCTGCTTTCCAAACGGGAACTGTCATAAAAACAAAAGAAGTGATATATTGTAACTGTATAGTGGTCTTAACCGGGAACAACAGGGAAGGTTACAGGATGAACAAAACGCCCCGGATATCAAATAGAGTCTCGCAGATTCCGAAATCGGCGATCCATGAGATGACGAGATTGTCAAAGGAAGTCGATGATGTAGCGTTTCTATCCTGGGCAAAGCCGACATCAGGCACGCCCGAACACATTAACGAAGGCGCCATTGTAGCTATCAGAAATGGCTCTGTGGGCGGATACTCCGAGAACGCCGGTCTTGTGAGTCTGAGGAAGGCAATAGTCGAGAAACTGAAACGGGATAACGATATAGAGGCTGACATCTCGCAAATCCTCGTTACGGTGGGCGCTATCGAAGGACTCTCTGCCGCCGTAATGGCGTTAATCGATCCCGGAGATGAGGTGCTTCTGTTTACCCCGACCTATTCCACCCACATCCGGCAGGTTGTAATCGCTTCTGGGAAACCGGTATTGATCCCAACTGTCGAAGAAGAAGGTTTCGCCCTTGATTTCGACGCCATCAGAAAGGCAATCACTTCCAGGACGAAAGCGATCATCTGCTGCTCGCCCAACAATCCGACCGGCACGGTTTTCTCCGAGAAGGAACTCCGTGAATTGGCCTCGCTCGCATTGCAGCATAACCTCATGATCGTCACGGACGAAGCGTACGAGTACTTCGTCTTCGACGGCCACCAGCACTTTTCTATAGCCTCTATTCCCGAAATGAAAGAGCATGTTATCAGTTGCTACACGTTCACGAAAACATACGCCATGACAGGCTGGCGTATCGGCTACCTGCATGCGGATGAATCGTTGATTCCACAGGTCACGAAGGCACACATCCCCTTCGCTATATGCGCGCCGGTAGTATCTCAATATGCAGCACTTGCCGCCCTGGAGGGTCCTCAGGATTGCATCTCAGAGTTCAGGGCACACTATCTTGCCGCTCGCAATCTAATGTGCGAACGACTTGATGATCTTGATTCGGTTTTCGCATATTACAAACCGGACGGCTCCTATCTCATGTTTCCGAAAATACTGTTGGAGGAGGGAAAGGACTCAATGGCTTTCTGCAAGAACCTTTTGAGAAACGGCAGAGTGTCAACAACACCGGGCATAGCCTTTGGGCCGACGGGCGAGAGTCACTTGAGACTCTCATTCTGCGTCCCCCTGGACGAGATCAACAAGGCTTTTGACAGGATAAAGGCACTGTTCGTATGATGCCGATAAGTCGTTACATGATTACACAGAATCGCAGTGGACGCTGCATGGTAGTTGAGAAGGTGAAATAATGTACGTTTATGGACCCGTTCCGTCGCGCAGGTTAGGACGATCTCTGGGCGTTAGCCCAATTCCACCCAAGACGTGCTCTTACTCCTGCGTGTACTGTCAGTTGGGAAGGACAACACAATTTCGAGCAGGGAGAAAGAGCTTTTTCCCCAAAGAAGATATCCTTGCTGAGATCATTGAGTCAGCACCGAAGGATGGAACGGACTATGTCACGTTTGTCGGCGATGGTGAACCCACCCTGAACAAAGACTTAGGCTGGCTCATACAGCGTACCAAAGAGGAACTGCACCTGCCTGTGGCTGTGATAACAAATGGTTCACTACTGTTCAAGGAAGATGTCAGAGAAGATCTTGGCAAAGCTGATGTCGTGATACCAACTTTGGATGCCTGCAGTGAGCGAGTGTTCAGGATCATCAATAGACCTCATCGGAATGTCCGTTTCGAGCAAATGCTGCAGGGTCTGGTAGACTTCAGACGCGAATACTCCGAACAGATTTGGATTGAGGTTATGCTAATCAAGGACCTGAATGATACCACCGTGGAATTGCAGGGTATCAAGAACGCTATTGATATGATTAGCCCGGATAGGGTATATGTTCTTACCCCGATCCGTCCGCCGGCAGAACCCTGGGTAAGGCCATCAGATCCGGAGACTATTCTGAAAGCGCAGGAAATCATGGGAGGGGCTATACCGGTAACAGGGCTGGAGACCGGTCAATTCGGTTTGGGGGAATTCTCAGATGCCAGACAGGCCATTCTGGAAATCGGTTCGCGTCACCCCCTGCGCCGGGAGCAGGTAACTGAGATAGAAAAAGAGTTCTCCGAATCAGGTGTAGTCCTACAAATGGTAGAAAACAAAGAACTAGTCAATGTTGAGTATAATGGTGAGGAGTATCTACTTCCCGGACATTTCACCAGGGGTGGATAGACCCACATAGGAATGGAGGTTCCGGTGATGAATGCGGTGAGCGTAAATGTAAATGATATGAAATGGCAGGCTTCCGAAAGCTATTCTGGGGGGGCCGAGGAAAAAGTACTTAGTGTTGGTGGCAGTATAGCCCCAAGAAGCATTCTGCTCAAAATCCCCTCGGGGTGGAGCATGGATGCCCATTCCCACATCCATACAGAGCTACACTATGTACTGGAGGGAGAATATGAAAGCAAGGGTGAAACATATCGATCCGGGACTTTTCGCGTGATTCCCAAAGCAGTGGAGCACGGCCCGTTCGCTTCCAGGACGGGAGCCATCATCCTGGTTACCTGGTGTACGTTACAAGATCAATAGAACCAGGAATCTATCATGCTCGGTGGGATAAGAACCGATCATGCGTGGCTCCATTGATTGTGATGATATGTTTCAACAATTGAACGTATTTTATCACGGCCGTGCAGGTTACCGATGAAGACGCGGATTTCACGGAAGGACTGTTTCCGGAATTACATGGGGCATGAAAGAACCTGGGCGGATTTTGGATTGGTATTTCGAAGATGAGAATTACAAATGATACTTCAATCGAGGATTTGATTGAGGAGGTCCCGGGAGCTGTCTCTTACTTGAGCAAAAAGGGAATCAGGTGTGTTCAATGTGGAGAACCGATCTGGGGAACACTCGAGGAAGCTGCCGTAGAAAAAGGGTTTGGTGAAGATGATATTAGACAATTCATCAAAGACCTGAATGAACTGGGTAAATCAGCAAAATGAATGGAGAGAACATGAGAATAGCTGTTGCTTCCGAGGGGAGAGAGTTGTCGAGCAAGATAGATCCACGCTTTGGCAGAGCCAGGTACGTCGTCATTCATGACACTGGAAGTGGCGAATTGGAGGTGCTTGACAACCAGGAGATTTCTCAGCTCGCCGGTGGTGCGGGAGTGAAAGCTGCGGAAGCCGTAGTGGACAAGAATGTCGACTATGTTGTATCACAGAACTTCGGTCCCAAGGCCCTCCAGGTCTTCAAGGTCGCGAACGTGAAGGCCGCCGTATTTTCCGACGGAACCGTCGCCGATGCGATAGAGTTGGCCAAGCGCGGGCAACTGAACATCATATGAACATTCATAGTGAGCGGAACATGTCTTGAACCGCTAGCCGGTGTTCAAGAACTTGGGACAAGAGACAGAAAAGCAGCTTTCTTGGGTTGCAAGTCATTCCCGCGCAGGAGCCTTCCAAAAACCCATGTTATTGTGCGCGGCAGGCCTCCCGGTCTGCCCCACTGTAGTATGTCAAGCGGCAGATGTCCACATCTGCCGAGCAGGAATACCAGCTAAGCCATGAAGCTGGATTGATCCGGCATAG
>JAUWMW010000048.1 GCA_030612965.1 bacterium | reverse complement strand
ACGCTGTTTGATATGCCGACCGTCTCGGTGCATCTGGGCGAGGAGTACGGCGCTGTTGAGTTGCAAGGAAGCATGCCGTCCTCCGAGCAATTGGATCAGGTCGAAAAGCGCGCCAACGAAATCATCCGCGAGGCTCATCCGGTGACAATCATCTTCGCCGAAGGGGACGAATTGGCCTCAATGCCGTTGCGCAAACCGCCACAGCGCGGAGGGAAGATTCGCGTTGTCAGGATCGGCGAGCTTGAGTGTTTAGCCTGCGGCGGCACCCACTGTTCCAACTCAGCCGAAGTCGGTATGCTCAAGATTGTCGGTCTTGAGAAACTACGTGGACATCCTCTGGTGAAATTCCTGGTTGCCGAGCGAGCTTTCGAGGACTACCGATCGCGATTCGAGGTTACGTCGCAGTTGGCTCAGTCGCTGACCTGTCACCATCAGGATCTGCCGGATAAGTTCGCAGTCCTCGCCGCCGAGAGCAAAACAATACGCCGGCAACTGACGGATCTGTACAAGGAATTGTTGCCGCGACGGGCTGAGGTTATGGCCGCGAAGGCCAGGCTTGAGAGTAAGAAACTGGTATGCAGTCGCTCCGATCTCCCTGACGCCCGCCTTACCGGTCAACTGGCGCCATTAGTCGCCGACGAGATCAACGGTGTCGCTTTGCTAGTGCACGACACTCGGCTGTTTGTGGCCTGTGCTCAGGGAAGCCGCTTCGATGCCGGTGAGTTGGCAAAACAGTTGTCGGAACGTTTCAGTCTCAAGGGAGGCGGCAATGGTCGCCTGGCGCAGTTGGGCGGTGTGGAGGCGGACAAGCTGGCCGAGATCGAGGCATTTCTAAATACGGTTATGCAGGGGTAGGCAGGTGTTCATAAGATCAATCGTCATAGTTCTGTCACTTGTTTTCGCTATGGCCGGTTCTGCTCAGGAACAGTCGGAACTGACGCTGACGCACATGGACGAATTGGAAGTGCTGCTCAAGGACGGCAGGTATCTTTCGTACGTAACAGGCAACGTCGAGTTCGAGACCCAATCCGGCAAAATCTACTGCGACTCAGCCGTCTGGTCGCAGGACGAATTCGTCCGATTGAACGGGTATGTGCGCGTCGATGACAGCGCCTACAGTCTCACTGCCGACTCCGTATACTACGATCTCGTCGATTCCCTCGTCACCGCCTGGGGTGAGCGCGTGGAATTGTGGTCGTTTGAAGACTCCATCTACGCTGTCGGTCCGTTCGCTGTGTTCGACCGCCGTGAACAGAACTTCTACATGAACCAAAGACCGCTCCTGTATCTCAAGTATCCCGACAGCGCAACCATGGTGGAAGTGCTGGCTGATTCAGTCGCTTACACCGGAGATTCGTCGCTGGCGGTTGCTGTGGGCGAGGTCATAATCTCATCGGAGGAGTTCGCCTCGAATTCCGGTCTCGCCGTTATGAATGGAGACGACAATGTTCTGATACTTTCGGAAGAGCCGACGGCGGAGCGCGGTGGATCCCGGCTGTCGGGGGGGCTTATCACCGTATACTACCAAGATGACTTGATCCGGTCTATAGAAGTCGTCGATTCAGCAACGGGGGATTTCGTGCAGCCTGTCGACTCCGCCGGAATCTTCACCGATCGTTCGGTTCTGTCGGGTGGACGGATACTGATGGATTTCGAGAACGGTCTGCTCAGTGGGATTACTTGTACCGAACAAGCCTACTCCTGGTACTATCCTTCAACTCGCGGCGGGCGGGAGTTCCATGAGAATTCCGTCTCCGGAGACACCATTCGTTTCCGTGTCGACAACGAGCGATTGCTGGCGGTGGAAGTGCTCGGCGGTGCTATCGGTACTTATATCAACGGGCGAAAAACCCTCGGCGACAGTGTGGTTGTCACCAGCGCCGACACCGTTGACTACAACGCTCGCTTCATTGAGTACAATATGGTGGATTCGTTGATCACCCTGCAGGAAAGCGGCCGGGTGACATCCGGATCGATGGCGCTGTCGGCTGAGCGCATTTTGTTCGATACCAAGGGCAGCATCGTCGAGGCCTTTTCGGCGTCATTGGAATCGGACAGCAGTGTTGAAGCGAGCGGCTTGGCCGCAAGGATGCAACCAAACGACTTGCCGGTTGAGTTGCAGGATGGCGCGGACGTGATGTATGGTGATTATCTCGAATACTCGCTCATCACGAAGAAGGGGAGGATCATCAAGTCCAAGTCCTCTTACGACAAGGGTCACTACTACGGGGACAAGATGTTCCAGGAACAGGAGAACATCTTTTACATTGAAGAGGGTTCCTTTACCACCTGCGACTGGGAAGAACCACATTTTCATTTTCGTTCCAAAGATATCAAGCTGATTGAAGGGGACAAGTTGATTGCGCGTCCGGTGGTGTTCTACCTTGGCCGCGTACCGCTGTTTGTCATTCCATACTATGTGTTTCCGCTAAAGCGTGGCCGCCATTCCGGTTTTCTGGCGTTTGACTTCGGTAATTTCGAACGCGGCGTGCGTTATGTCAGAGATGTAGGCTACTTCTGGGCGCCGTCCGAGTACTGGGACTGGAGAAACTCGCTTGATTACTATGACAATCGCCGAACTTTCACGCTGAACTCCAAAGTGCGCTTCGCAAAACGGTACGTCATAGAGAACACCTACCTCTCCGGCTCGTTCACACGAGAGACAAGCTACAATAAGTTTACAGCCAACGAAGGTCGGCGGGACCGGTGGGCAGTGAAGGGCGCCTACAACCATCATTTGACACCATCGCTAACCGTGAAGGCGTTTGGAGAGATGCAATCGGACAAGAGCTACTTTACCGACTTCTCGCCGAATCTCGAAGAACGTCTGAATCGCGAGATCAAATCACAAGCGACGATCTCCAAGAAGTTCGGCTCGGCGGCATCCCTTACGGCCACGCTGTCGCATACGGTCAACCTGGACAAAGAATCGCGGGTGGACAATATCCCCAACCTGAATATCTCCCTGCCCACGGTTTATCCATTCGGCAACGGCAGCCGCGACGCCGACGGCAAACTGCAACAGAAGTGGTATCACAATTTCACGCTTCGCTACTCCCCAAGCCTCCAGCACCTTTCGACACGCACCACGCCGGACTCAACTATTGCCCATGAAGAAGTTCTCCTCGACAGTGTTTTCGTAGACAGTACCGGTCTGTGGGAGTTCACCACCGACACGGTCACGGTCCAGGACACGATCTCCTACCGGAGTCGCAAACATTACATCAAGCTGAATCACAGCCCGGCCGTCACTCTGCCACGAATCGCATTGGGTTCTTATGTGAATATCATCCCCTCGTTTCGGTACAGCGAGACTTGGTTCAAGATATTTGGCACCGACCAGTCCGAGGCCAAGGGGATCGACCCGGGGACTTACCGCACTTATTCCTGGAGTACCGGTGTGACCGCTTCGTCCAAGCTGTACGGCACTGTGCAGCCCAATGTTGTCGGTGTAACCGGGCTGCGCCATGTGCTGGAGCCACGTGTCAGCTACAGTTATTCACCGGAGGTGGATCGCCATCCTGAGGTTCGCGCCTTTGCAGGTGGCGGCGCCGGGAGTAGAAAAAGTTCACTGGTGTCATTCGCTCTCAAACAGGATTTCATGTCTAGGATCAAGAGTGGTGAGGATGAACGTAGCCTAAACCTGCTGATCTTGAATTCCCGTGTGAGTTACAACTTTGAAGCCGACGACAAACCGTGGAGTATACTCAAGACCACCTATCAGTCGACAGCGGTGCCGAATCTGAATCTGCACGGAGATTTCACGCACTCGCTCTACGATCCCGACACGGACGAACTGAGTTTTTGGTCCCCGTTTTGGCAAAGCTTCAGTTTCAATGCCAGCTTCAACCTTAAAGGGGTTTTTCCGCTGTTCGACGACACTGGTATTCCCAGAGGCGCTGATTCGGCCTCACAACTTAGTGGGCAAACGGCTGGCTCATCGGGCGGCGCTGGACGGGGCAGTTGGAATTGCAGACTCGATTATCGCTACAGCGAATCGGGGCGTGGTGCTGCCTGGAGCAAGAGCAACTCCTTCTTTGTGCAATTCGGCGTGGCGTTCGATCTAACTGAAGGCACAAGAGTAACTTACACCCAGCGTTACGACTTCCTGGAGAGCAAAACCATCAGTAGTTCAGTCAACATCATTAGGAAGTTGCACTGCTGGAGCGGCAGTCTGTATTGGGTGCCGGTCGGCTCCAACCGTGGCTTCGGATTCAAGCTGTTTGTCACCGATCTGCCTGAAATAAAGATCGACAACGGACACGACAGCTTCACCACCGGTCTTCAGCGTTTCCGGTGATGCTTTTGAAGGTCCCAAAAACGCCGGTTTAACGGGTTTTTTTGACATTTTTATATTGACAGAGCGGCTATCGTCTGGTTATCTGTAAGTGTAATATAAGTAAATCGTAAAACCCTTTACTAACCCAAGGAGGGTGTAGAGAGATGACGAAAGATGAAATGATCGCCTTGATGGCGAGTGAGTCTGGAATCAGCAAGCGCCAGGCTTCCGAGGCGCTGCAAGCCTTCATGGCCGGCGTAACGACCCAGCTCAAGAAAGGCAAGAAGGTCAGCTTTGCAGGCTTTGGGACGTTCACGATCTCCAAGCGCAAGGCTCGTATCGGCCGTAACCCGCAGACCGGCGCCTCGATCAACATTCCGGCGACCAAGGTTCCGGTCTTCAGAGCAGGCAAGCATCTGAAACTGGCGGTTAAGAAGTAAAGCTTCTATCGTGGTTCGCACAACGGCAGGGATGAAGTTCTCTGCCGTTTTATTATTGCGTAGGATTTCTACATTGGCGACCTTGAAAAACGACCATGGCGCGCAGAAAGAGCAAAAAATCGATTGACCGCAAGAAATCAGCGCTGGGCGTGTTGCTGCTTCTGCTGGCAGCGCTGCTGCTGATTTCTCTGGTAACCCATGACGGGGTGGATGACCTTCGCATAACCGGCGAGATCGATCGCCATCTCAACCCGTTTGAGCTTGCTTTTCGCAACCAGGGCGGCATGATGGGCGCCTACCTGGCTTACGTCACAACCACGCTGGTCGGTTGGTTGGCCTATTTTCTTCCTCTGGGTTTTGTTTTCATCGCTCTGCGCCTGTTCCCCTCACGGTTGACCGGTCGGCTGGAACTCAACAGTTTCCTGCTGTTTATCATATCGCTGCTGGGCAGTATGATCTACAACATCCATCTCTTGACGGTCCGCAGTCTGGCTTTACCGGACAGTACCGTTGGTGGCTACTTTGGCCTGAAGCTGACCGTGCTGTGCGTCAGGCTGGTCGGCCCGTTGGGATCGTACGTTTTCCTCGGAGGAGTTGTCCTCATTCTGCTCGTACTCTACACCTCGATTACTCCTTTACTTGCGGTTCGTTTATCATTACCGGGCAGTGCATTGGTGCGGCGCGTGTACCAGGCATCCCGTGGACCGGTTGCAACAGCTTTGAGCTTTGAGTGGGCTTCGGCTTTGCTGAGCCGCAAAGGCGGCGAGACCGAAGAACACGATGGTGTGAGAGAGGTCGAAGATTCAAGACTGGCTGGAGTCGATACGATTCCCGACCAACAGGCACCTGACGTCGTGCGGGAACCTGCCGATGCCGCCGAGACATCCACGGCGAACAAGGAGGGCCGACGTTGCGCCACAGTTGTCAGGAAGACCCAAAAGCTCCAAATGAAATCGGTGGAGTACACTTATCCGTCCCTCGACTTGCTAAAAGATAATCCCCAGCCCAGAGCATCGATCAACAATGATGAGTTGGACTTCACGGCTCGGATGCTCAAGGAAACGCTGGAAACATTCGGGGTGAGGATTGACGGTAATATCGATCGTTTCCCCGGGCCGATCATCACGCGCTATGAGTTCAAACCAGCGGCCGGTATCAAGGTGAATCAGATCATCAATTTATCCGACGATCTGGCTCTGGCCCTCAAGGCACAGCGCATCCGGATCATTGCGCCTATTCCCGGCAAGGCGGCCGTCGGCGTGGAGATTCCGAACAGATCGCCCCAGATAGTTTACCTTCGAGACATTCTGGAGGCCAGGGGTTTCAGTGATGCTGACAACAAACTGCCGATGGCGCTTGGCAAGACCACTTCGGGGAAGCCGTTCGTGGCTGACCTGACCAAGATGCCGCACCTGCTCATCGCCGGCGCTACCGGGTCGGGTAAGTCGGTCTGCATGAACATCCTGATCACTTCGTTCCTGTACCGGCTGCATCCTCACCAGGTACGGTTCATCCTTATCGATCCCAAGATGCTGGAGCTTTCTATATATTCAGGTGTTCCCCATCTTGGTCGTCCGGTGGTGACAAAACCAAAACGCGCCGAGAAGGTGTTGGCCGACGCCGTGGTGGAGATGGAAAAGCGGTACCGCAGGCTGGCCGAGGCCTCCGTGCGCAATATCGAGGAGTTTAACGGGAAACAGAAAGACCCCGAAAATCGGCTGCCCTATATCGTGATATTCGTTGATGAACTGGCCGACATGATGATGTCGGCAACCTCGTCCAAGACGGAGCTTCTTATCACGCGTTTGGCCCAGATGTCGCGTGCCGTCGGCATTCATCTGATCCTCGCCACACAACGACCTTCGGTGGATGTGATCACCGGTCTCATCAAGGCCAACTTCCCGGCCCGCATCGCCTTCCAGGTCTCATCTAAAGTGGATTCGAGGACCATCATCGACGCCAACGGCGCCGAGAAACTGCTGGGACGCGGTGACATGCTTTTCCTGCACACCGGCCGGCCGGAGCCGGTCCGTATCCACGGCGCTTATCTGTCGAGCGAGGAGACGGATGCCATTGTCACCTTCATCAAGGATCAGGGTCTCGAAATGTTCACCCTGGAGAGCATGTCGCAGGCATCGGGCGAGCCGACCAAGGCCGAAGTGGATTTCGGTGATCCCTTGTTTAAGGAGGCCTGCGAGGTTGTGGTGCGCCATAAACAGGGCTCGGTTTCGCTGTTGCAGCGACGCCTCGGTATCGGCTATCAGCGGGCCGCCCGGCTGATCGACAAGCTGGAACAGGCCGGAATCGTCTCACGGTTTGATGGCAGCAAGGCCCGCGATGTCCTGGTCGACAAAGCTTATGTTGATACTTTGTTTGCCGACCCGCGCGCGACTTCGACTTTGAGCACAGGCCAGAACTGAGTCAGCCGCAAAGCGTATAACTACCGTGATTATGAAACATCTACTGAGCACTGTACTCTGTATGGTGTCGGCTTTATCAACTGTCGCTGAGACCGAGGACGATTTTGACCGAATCAAGAGCCGACTTGCCGGCGCCGGATGTGTGCGACTGGAGTTTGTGAGCATTATCGAGTCGGAGATTTTTGATCTCGTCGACTCTACCAGCGGCACAGCCTGCTTGGCCTCCGATGGTCGCTACCATGTCACGCTCGGTCCTGACAGTTATCTTTACGACGGCCGACTGCTCTACAGTTTCTCGTATGAAAACAATCAAGTCCTGATCGAAACGGTCGGCGATACGACCGATTATGGTCGCGAGATCACTTTTGTGACGCGGCTGGACGAGTTCTATGAGACGTTTTCTCTGCCGACCAGAGAACGCTACCGGTTACTCCTCCGCCCCGGAATCGCCGGCGATCTTCCCGATTCCATGACGGTGGTCATAAGCGGGGATCCACCGACTATCCGCCGTCTCGAGTACTACGATATCAACGACGAGTTCAACTGCATTGAATTGCTCAACCAACAACTCGACGCGACTTGCGCCGATGATGATTTCACGCCGGCCTTCCCCGATTCTGCAGAGACGGTGAAGCTCTTCTGATATGAAAATCTACCTGCATAAGCTCGGCTGTCCCAAGAACGACGTCGATGCCGATTACATCGCCGCCCGCCTCCTTAGCGATGGTCACGAGTTAGTCGCCGATCCTGGTTTGGCCGAGACGATTATCGTGAACACTTGCTGCTTCATCCTGCCCGCCCGCGAAGAGTCGATTGAAGAGATTCTGTCACTGGCGAATCTGAAAAAAGAGGGTGGCCTGCAGCGCTTGTATATTTCCGGTTGCATGGCCCAGCATTACGGTGACCAACTGCTGTCGGGAATGCCGGAGATCGACGGCGCCTTCGGCTTGGGCGAGATTGATGCTATCGCCAGGGCCGTGGGTACTGCCGCCAAGCTGACCGACACCGTGAAAACTGAGTCGCGCCGGCTCAGTTACTTGCACGGCCCCCGGCGCGCTGTCACCGACTCTTTTCCGTATGCCTACTTGAAGATTTCGGATGGTTGCAATCGTGGCTGTACTTACTGTGTGATTCCGCAGATTCGTGGAAACTTCCGCAGTCGACCGATGCAGGCGATTATCGAGGAAGCAAAGTTGCTGGCCTCGGCCGGTAAGAAAGAGTTGGTTCTGGTTTCGCAGGATGCCACGCTGTACGGATGTGACCTGAAAGACAATGGCGACCTGATCGACCTGCTGCGCAGACTGGACAGCATAGACGGAGTTCACTGGATACGACCGATGTACCTGCATCCGGCCCAGGTCAATGCGGAGTTGATCGACTACATGACGATCTCTAACAAGACCCTCGAATACTTCGACCTGCCGCTGCAACATGTGAACAGCGACTTGCTGACAGCCATGGGACGTCAGACGGATCGCGATAGCATCGAGCGCCTCATAGAGTCCATCCGCGTCGCTTCAACTGAGGCTGTGATCCGGGCAACGTTTATCGTCGGGTTTCCCGGTGAGACCCAGAGGCAGTTTGAGGAACTGCTTGAGTTCATAGACCGACGGAAACTGGATAGAGTAGCCGGGTTTGTCTACTCGCCTGAGGATGGCTCACCGGCCGCCGCAATGGATGAGCAACTTGCCGACGAGCTGAAGAACGAGCGCCTTGATCAACTAATGTCACTGCAACGTGAGATCGCCTTTGACAAAAATAGTGCTTTGATCGGGACTGTCCAGGAGGTTATTATAGACTCCGTTAGACCCGACGGCCCGGCCGTGGGGCGGACGCGTGGCGACTGTCCCGAAGTAGACCAGGAGTTGTATGTCAGCAACTCAGAGATCGCAGTCGGCGATATCCTCAGGGTCAGGGTTGAGGCCGCCGATGGCTATGATTTGCACGCAATGCCAGTTGAGGACTAAGACATGATTCAGGTAGAGAAGGTTGGAATTTACCTGTCCAAGTGGATCAGTTTTCTGGCGGTGTTCATTTATCTGATTCAGTCCGGTCTCTTGATCTTCCTTATCAAAGACAAGTTTGATCTCGAGCGACAGATCGCTTTTCAGCAGAAACGGATAACGGAGCTTGAGGAAAGGCTACAGATTTTCAAAGCGATTGAGGATTTCCAGATCGGTTTCAGCGATGAGGAGGTCGGCCAGTTGTCCGATGTCGTTTTCACCGAGAGTCGCCGCTATCATTACGACCCGATGTTCGTGCTGGCCATTATCATCACCGAGTCGTCCTTTCGCAAGGGGCAGGTGTCGCCCAAGGGGGCGCGCGGTCTGATGCAGATGATACCGTACGTCGGCGAAGATGTAGCCATGCGCGCCGGTGTAGACTGGGAAGGAATGCAAACACTTTTTGAACCTCAATCCAATATCAAGTTGGGTACGCTACATCTGTTCGAGCAAATCCTGGAATTTGGCGATGTGCAGCAGGCGATTGTGGCCTACAATATGGGAGAGACTCGGCTGCGAGGACTGATTCGCCAGAACCTGCCGATGCCGAAACAGTACCTGAAACGGGTTATGGACAACTACAAAATGCTCAAGGAGACTTACGCGGTTTGAAATCACGCATTGTCATTTTCCTGTTGGCGGCAGGTCTTGCAGCCATGTCGATTATTGGTTCGGGCTGCGCCGGTTCTCGTTCACTCTCCACCATGACGGCCGGAGAACTCTTTGCTGAAGGCAAGAAGAAATACGACAAGCATAAATACCTGCGGGCAATTGAGATCTTTCAGTCCTGCGTATACAACTATCCCGGTGAGTCCATTGTCGATACGGCCCAGTACTACCTGGCTCTGTCATATTTCGGCAACAAGGAATTCGAGGTGGCGCAGGTTGAATTCAATCGGCTGGCACTCAACTATCCCTCCAGCGTCTATTTTGAGCAGGCGGTTTTTATGAGAGCGGTCTGCTTCTTCGAGGCCACCCCCAAGCATTACGGCCTCGATCAATCGGAACTGGAGACTGCTATCAAACAGTTCGAGGACTTCATTATCGACTTTCCGGAGTCAGAGGTAGTGCCCGATGCCCGCCAGTACCTACTGGTGGCCCGCACTCGTCTGGCCCGAAAATACTATGACGCCGGCGTTGTCTACAGTCGCATCGCTGCTTACGAAGCCGCCCAGATATACTTCCAGAAAGTGATCGATGATTTCACCGACACCGAGTATGCTCCCTTGGCGACTTATGAATACGCCGTAATGGATTTCAAGATGGGTCGATACGACGAGGCCCGAACCAGGTTCTCAGGTTTCCGGTCGGTTTTTGGTGATCACGAGAAAGCGGTGCGAGCTCACCGGTGGGAAGTTGAAGCGGCCTTCAAACCGGGTGAGCAGGCCTTCAAAGAGGGTGATTACGCTTTGGCTCAACAGAAGCTGGAGGCTTTCAAGAGCGACTTCCCGCAGCACGAGCTCGCTGAAAAAGCCGACAAATACTTGCGAAAGATCGCTCAGAGAACCACCGCGTCCAAGACCGATGATGACGACTCCTGACCAGGGAGGCCACTGGGGCATTTTGGGTGGGACGTTCGATCCCGTTCACCACGGGCATCTCAATCTGGCGCTGCAAGTAGCGACCAATAGTAATCTCGATGGTGTCCTGCTGGTGCCGTCATTGCGCCATCCGTTCAAAGACGTCTGCCGCGCATCGTTTGGGCATCGGATGGAAATGCTGATGTGCGCTACGTCCGGTGACGAGCGGTTTGTCGTGAGTGGGATTGAGATGGACGAGGAGCTTCCCGGTTACACGATCGATAGCATAAGAGCGATCAGAGAGCGATACCCTTACGCGATCTGGTCTTTTATTATGGGCGAGGACAACCTTGAGGAGTTGGAGCGATGGCGTGATCCCGAGGCTATTTTCGCCGAAGTGCGCGTGCTCGTGGGACAACGTCCGCCACATCAGTGCAGCGACTATATCAGCCGATTCCCCGCCGACCGGATCGAGATGGTGGCCATCGACATGCTGGATGTATCCTCTACTGAAATCCGTCGCCTGTTGAATAAAGGCGCCTCTGAGGAAGAGTTGGCCGAATTGATGCCTCGTTCGGTGGTTCAGTATATCAGGAAGCACGGATTGTACCAATGAAGTCCAAACCCGGCAGTGTCTATCTCGTTGACGGTTCCGCCTTGTTCTACCGCGCCTACTTTGCGTTCATTCGCAATCCTCTGATTAACTCAAAAGGCGAAGACACCTCAGCCACCTTTGGATTCGTCAACTCACTCTTGAAGCTGATCAGAGATGAGGAACCGGAATACCTGGCCATCGTGTTCGACACGCGCGAACCGACCTTTCGCCATAAGATGTACGATGAATACAAATCCACGCGGGCCAAAATGCCCGACGAACTGGCGGAACAGCTTCCCCGAATTCGCGAAGCGGTCCAGGCGCTGAATATTCCATCGTTTGAGATGCCCGGCTACGAAGCGGACGACATCATCGGAACTTTCGCGCGCCGCTCCGCCGAAGAGGGATTCGATGTTTGGTGCGTTACCGGCGACAAGGATTTTTTCCAACTTGTGACCGACCGGATCAA
>JAUWMW010000228.1 GCA_030612965.1 bacterium | reverse complement strand
CGCCACAACAGACGCAGGTCCTTTAGAGCCAGAGTGATCACGATCCTCATCAGTCGCGCAACCTCCGTCCCGTCAGGTTGAGAAACACAGCTTCAAGGTCGGCCCGGTCGATGCGCATAGTTATGAAGCGATGTCCGGTCGATGTCAACTCGGCCACCGTGGCCATTGGGTTGTCGGTCTCAATGCGCAAGGAAGTACCCTCAAGCGTGCCCGGCAGCGACGATGGATCCTTCGGCGGCGCGGCCAGTTCCGCCTCGATAACCGACACGCCGCCGTGCTTGGAAATCAGGTTGTCAACCGTGCCTACCGCGAGGATGCGACCCAGGTCAATGATGGCCACCCGGTCGCACAGCCGTTCCGCCTCCTCCATGTAATGGGTAGTGTACAGAACCGTTCGTCCCTCGCTCCTGAGTTGCTCAACTTTGTCGAAAATCAGATTGCGCGACTGCGGGTCGATCCCAACGGTTGGTTCATCCAACAGCAGCACTTGTGGGTCATGCACCATACCGCAGGCCAGGTTGAGCCGCCGCTGCATCCCGCCGGAATACGTTTTGACACGGTGCCGCCGTCGTTCAGACAATCCGACTAACTCCAGCGACCAGTCCACCCGTTCGCGTAGCTTCCGGCCCGACAAGCCGTAGAGCCGTCCGAAAAAGGCTATGTTCTCCTCGCCGGTGAGTTCTTCGTAAAGGGCCAGCGCCTGTGGAGCGATTCCCAGGGAACGTCGCACATTGCTGCGGGTCGGATCGGAAGCGCCATTGATAGAGATACTGCCGCTGTCCGGTTCGAGGACACCAGCCAGCATGTTAATGGTCGTTGATTTGCCCGCTCCGTTCGGTCCGAGAAAACCGAATGACTCACCCCGGCTGATCTCAAATGCGATGCCGTCGACGGCGGTGATGTCGCCAAAACGCTTGGTGAGGTTCTCGACTTTGATCATAGGTTCTGACTGTTTCTTACGAAGAGAATGTCTCTTGGTTGCACTATCGCCGAAATAACAATACTGCTGTCACTGCACCTGCTTATGACCCTTCAAGAGCATCCATCCGATCCCGACATGAGACAGGAAGCCCACGAGCAACATGATCTCGTACGGCAGGTTCGCAATCGCCCCCAGCATTATTGCGAGGATTCGTAAATCTCTCTTGATCAGCCTGCCAAAGAGACCACCTGGCGGTTTCGACTGGTAGCGAATCATGAACTCTTTCTTGGTATAGCTTGCCATAATGAAGCCGGTCAGCGCGAATATCGCGCCCAGCCATACAGCGGGATGCGGGTGTGCAAGCCAATATCCGAAAGAGACGCCGGCTACTACTGCCGTATCGGCGTACCGGTCCATAATTGTATCAAACCACCCACCGAACCTACTCGACTGGAATCTGAGCCTGGCAACCTCACCATCGCAGCCGTCAACGATGGAAGCCAACTGGATCACCAGACCGGCCAGGATCGTCCAGGTATATTCGCCCATACAGAACATAACTGCCCCAACGATGCCGATCGCAAAACTCATCAGTGAGATTCCGTTGGGGCTGATCGGAGTGCGGACCAGTAACTCAGAGATCCGACGCGACACCGGCCGGTTCAGGTAGTGGGCGATGAAACCGTCTTCGTCAGGTTTTGACAGATTCTGCAGCAAGGCCCTCTTGGCACGACTCAGACTCTTCGGCGTGTCGACGTCGAACCAAAACAGCTCGCCAATTGCGACGGCTCGGAATTCGCGACTCCTCATCAGTTCGGCGAATCCCGCCGAAAGAGAGTGCAGTCCCTTATCCCCGGCAACCCGCAGAGCCTCGAACAGAGACGGCTGACAAAGGAAGAGTCCCGTATCTACGGCATCGAATAGCGTTTCGTTCTTACCAATACTGACAATAACGTCTCCATCCAATCGTGTTTTGGTGGCGTCTTCCAGGTCAAACACATGGTCGGGATGACGGTCCACGGCCAGCAGACAATCAGATGTGTTCTTTCCTGCTGCAAGCAACAATCCTAAAATCGCAGGATCGAAGAGGTGGTCACACATTAACAGGAAAAAGGGACGGTTTATGTACGGAGCTGCTGAAAGAGCGGAGGATCCATTCCCCTCTCTCCAATTCGGGTTTTCTATTGGCTTGATTAAGACGGATAGTTTCTGCTCAAGTGTACTCAGGTAGGGGATCAATATGTGCGCATGATATCCAACAACGACGTAAAATTCCAAAACCCCGACTTCTTTGCACGACAAAATGGCTCTCTCCAGGAGAGTCATACCGAGAACCGGGGTAAGAGGCTTTGGCATTCCTCCATTCACTCCGTTCAGGCGGTGCCCTTCACCGGCAGCCAGTATCACAGCCGGTGGTACCGTACTCGCAAAGGCCTTGATTGCTGTTTCCACCGTCATGTGCATACGGTATCACCTTTCAATTGTTGAACGAGAACTGCGTGCAAGTCCGGTGACCCGCTTGCAATGATCGAAAAACGCTGCATCAGGTTTGTGATATCAGGAACCGGCTCCCCTTCAGAGCCGGATATGGTTCCTCCTGCCTCGGTAAGAATGAGAGAAGGGGCCAGGAAGTTTTCAGGAGTAAGGCGGCCGCGCAGATCCAGATGGGCATTGAGGGAACCTGAGGCAACCAAGGTAATCGCTCGAGTGGCGCAACCCAGGGAACGGACTCCTCGGGCGCGGGAAAGGACATTCGCTAAAGGTGCTCTCACCGCAAAATGGTTCATTTCGCAACTGATCATAGCATTCTTCACAGCGTTGCAGGTGGCAGTGCGAACTTGCCGGTCGTTGCTGAACGCGCCTTTTCCTTGCTGTGCGGTGCATATCTGCCCGGTGGCCAGGTCACCCACCAGTGCGTATTGGACTGATTCAACTGAGATCGGGCAAGACTGTGGAATCAAGGCCACAGCCATGCTGATAGGCGTCATCCCGAGTGCGAAGTTGTCCGAGCCGTCTACCGGATCCAGCACCATTGCGAATTCGGGCTGGCCGGTGCCGAACTCACGAGGCGAACCCTCTTCAGACAACAGCAGAACCGGACATGGGAAATGTTCCCTGAGGTAAGCGCAGACCGCCTCATCGGCCGCCAGATCAAACCATTTGACGATATCTCCTTTGGCGTTACGAGTAGCCTTCCGGGTGGAGCCAAGGTCCCCGGCGGCTACAACTCGCTGTACATTTCGAAAAATAGACTCAAGATGGGTCAGAATCGAAATCGACGTGTTCGTAGTGAACATTCTTACAGCCTCTTGACAGAGAGACAGTTGCTCTCATCTCTCGGGTTTCCGCCTGTCCGGATCAGGATTAGTGAATAGCGGGCTAAGCGCGGATGGGTTTAGAATAGAGGGGCGTCCAACCCCCATACTCTATCTTTCCCATTGCCAGCAAGAAACCGTGATAGGTCGCTCCTGTCAAGCGGTATTCCTACGAAGAAGTCGTACCGACAAGCACAAGTGCGCCAAGCAATTAAGCATTCAGACGTTGGGCGGGCTTAGACCGCGGAAGCTTGGTACAAGTGAACGTCGCTCTGCGGAAAAGGAATCGATATGCCTTCATCGTCGAAAGTCAATTTGACCTTTTCGAGCAGGTCGCACTTGACCGACCAATAGTCACCCGCCTTCACCCAAGGGCGAACGAAGAAATTCACAGAACTCTCGCCAAGCTCCAAGATGCCGATTTCGGGAGCCGGGTCTTTGAGAATCCTCTCATCGGCCCTCACAATCCGCTCCAGAATATTTCTCGTCAGTTTCAGATCGTCGTGGTAGCCGATGCTGAACTCGAGGTCTATGCGTCGAGTTTCTTTGGCCGAGTAGTTGGTTATATTGTCAGTGGTGATCCGGCTGTTAGGGACAATAATCTTGCGGTTGTCAAATGTTCTGAGAATCGTGCTGAAGATACGTATCTCTTCGACAACACCGCTTGTTCCACCTGCGCTAACGTAGTTTCCCACCTGGAACGGCTTAAACACTATGAGCATGATTCCTGAGGCTATGTTCGACAGCGAACTCTGAAGAGCAAAACCGACGGCCAACCCAGCGGCGCCAATCACAGCAATCAATGAC
>JAUWMW010000025.1 GCA_030612965.1 bacterium | reverse complement strand
ACATCGCGCGTGGTCACAACGCCGAGCGTGTCCTGAATCTCGACGGTAGCTGCGGAATCTTCAATAGTGACCAGCCGCTCAGGTACGATCAGAATGTCCTCACGTTTCGATATTACCAGATCGGCATTGGCGCTGTAACCGGCGCGCAGGAATTTGTCGCCCATATCTTCGATAACGATCTCGACCTGAAACATAGTTGAGCCCTGATCGCGATGTGCTTTGGGCGAGATATTGGCAATCTTGCCGATCAGTTTTTCGTTCGGGATGGCGCCGACTTCGATCTCGGCCGTGATACCGGTGCTGAGCTTGCCGACATCGATCTCGTCGACGTTGCCGCGGAAAATGAGATCGTCCATCTCCGCCAGGGTCATCAACTCGGTCCCCGCCTGATACGATGTCAACGGCACCACCGGATCACCTTCCTCTACCAGTCGCGACAGTACCGTTCCGGAGATCGGCGACCTGATGGTATTGTCCACGCTCAAACCGGTCATCTCGGTGTGGCCGGATTCTATGAGGGACAGTTTCTCCCTGGCCAGTTTCAGCCGCAGATCAGCTTCGTCATAAGCCGCCTGCTTTCCTTCGTACTCCTGAAACGAAACCAACTGCTTGTCTCTGAGAGTCTGGTAGCGATCGAACTCCCGCTTGGCGTTATCATAGGCCACTTGGTAAATCTCCACCTGACGGGTCGCTTCAGTGAACTCGACTGGCGTTGGGTCGGGGGCAATATCAAAAAGCGGATCACCCACCTTGACATGTTCGCCGATATCGACATAGATCTTGCGGACGATACCGGGGATTTTGGACTTGACCGTGTTCTCTTTCCTGGGTTCGATCTGACCTACGGCCAGCGCCTTGTCGACAATACTGCCGCGCTCGACAGCCACCGTTTTCAGGACATCCTGCTTACTGGCCGAACCATCGATAGCAAAAAACAGCACCAGTCCCACCACTATCACTACTGACGCCGCTAAGATTATTTTCTTGAACATAGTCTATCTCTCCAGGCAAATATGTAGTCGTCTTGCTTGCACCTGCTGTACCTATTACGATTGCCTCGGGTATTTGTTTCAGGTGGTTGCCCGGAGGCTGTCCCGGAAGGCGTCACTTTTTGTGGGCGGCAGACGTCCTCGTCTGCCCCTGTATCCACGTGGCGCACGAGGGCGTACACCACGCATCATAATCACCACCCGACAGTCCTCGTAGGTCAGGAACCCTGCGCTCCTGCCGATAGACGTCAGGTTCCAAGGAACCTGACCTACAAGACTGAGCCTGACAGACCTCGTAGGTCAGGATCCTTGTGATCCTGACGAAACGTCATCCTGAGCATTACCCCAAACGTCATCCTGAGCGGAGTCGAAGGATGGCGTAAAGTGCGCGCGAAGTGCGAAGAAGTGGCCTGCCACTGTCGAAACCCGCCAGCGGCGGTCCTTCGGACCAGGGGTTTCGACGGTGACCCGCACTTATTGAACCACTACCCGCACCGATCTTAGGTGGAAGGCGTGTTTGCTCGCGGCGTTGTCGAACAGTGCGATCCCAAGATAGAACTCACCGCGCAGTTCGATGTCGAAACTCGAACCGGTCCTGACGGCTCGCGTAAACTCGACTGTCCACCGACCATCGAACCATCGCCCGTGCGCGCGCACGTCGCCGCGATCACCTGTGAACGGTGTGACGAGGACACCCGGCACTTCATCACCTACCGAGAAGTCGTCATTAGCAAAGAAGTAGGGGGTCACGTATTCCGAGCATGGATCGATCCAGCCGCGCCCCGACGGATGTACGGGAAGAAAGTACGGCTGCTGCCAGTCCTGGTTCAAATTCGAGAAGTACCCGCCGGAGGCCAGGTTGTCCAGATGTCGTCCGCCGAGCGAGTCGTTGCGATACGCTGCCCACCAGCCGTCATCGGCCCGACCAATCGGATTGGTGCCGGCGGCCCGCCACTGCCAAACATCCACGGTGTCACCGTCGGTGTAATGCAACCCCATCTTCTTCGGTGGGCGCATGTGACAGGTTGCGGCACAACTCCCGCGCCGGCGGTGAAACGACAAGGCCAATTGATCCTCAGAATAGATGCTTTCACCGAACAGATCGAGGTATTCAGAAACTCTCTGAACCCATCCGGTGTCGGTCTTGAGCAGCCGGCGATTATAGGAACGATCAGGATCGTCCCACTGCACGAGAAAGAAGATGTTCTGACCGTTGTGGAAGCTCTTCAGAGTCACCTCAGAAACACCGCTCTCGAAATTCGCTCCGCGCGCAAGAGTGAGACGGAGACTATCCGCCCGGTCCCAGATGGCGCTCTCGATCTTACCGTCGATGTGAACCTGTTTAGTCAGCTTGCGACACTCCAGCACAGTTGTTGAATTGATCGTCACCCACAGCGCCACACCAACGACAACGGCAGCCACCGTTGACAGTACGAAGCGCCATGCCTTGAAGAACTGCTGGTTGCGAACACCGAAGAATATCGTGTTCATTCGGGAGTCCTTGCCGAACAAAACATCGATCAAATGCGCCAGGATAAGAATAGCCAACAGCGCCGCAGCATAGTAATGCAGACCATTCATTATCGCATATCCCGGCGCTCCCTCGTACAGACCCACGTAGAGCGTTATTCCGCTGATAACCGAGATGCCGACAGTCGCCAGTATGACGATATAGAACAGCTTTTTGCGGTAGTCGCGGCGCCGGTCGGTGAACAAGGCGGTCATGCGGCCTGTCTGCCTGCTGAGAAGAAGTTCAGATAAGTAAAAGATTCCACAGGCAACAAGGAGCACTCCACTCGCCGCGTGCCACCAGTACACCTGTCCGGTCGGTAAGAGTTGATCGAGCAGACTATTGGTAGGGAAAAGCGGACTTGATCCGCTAAACCAGGCCAGACGGACACCGGTGAGATACAGCGCAGCCGCCAACACTGTTGTCAACAGGTGGCTGAGACGCGTCGCGAGGCTGTATTGGTGAAACTTCTCGTCCATGCCTAAAGATAGTCGACAATTCGCTGTTCACCAGCGAAAAGCAACCGTTACGGGTCTGCCGAATTGTCTCACAGATAATGTAACCGAGCGGTGTTGAGATAGGATGCGATCAGAGCTTGTTGGAAGGTCGGAAATGCCGATATCGTCGCTTGTCAAACCTCACGCTATTGCAGAACAGCGGTGTACGGGTGTATACCATGTTGGAAGAACGGGTCGGTTTGAAAGGAGTACTTTTCAATTGGTCATTCCCGAAAGCGGTAGCCGACGCCACGAACGGTCTGGATATGTTTGCCGGCCTCTCCGAGTTTCTTGCGCAAACCGACGATTTGTACATCGATTGAGCGGTCGGTTACCGGATAGTCGTCGCCATGCAGGGCGCTTATGATCTGGTCGCGGGAAAAAACCCAGCCCGGTTTTCGCGCCAGCATATATAGTAAGCGAAATTCGGTTGTGGACAGATCGATCGGACGGTCGCGATATGAAACTGAGAAACGTCGGGGATCAATCACAAGCTCATGCACCGTCAGGTTCGAAGCGTCGTCGCCGATTTGTTCCTGCTTGCGGCGAAGCACTGCTCTCATGCGGGCAATGAGTACGCTGGGGCTGAACGGCTTGACTATATAGTCATCGGCTCCCAACTCCAGCCCGACAACGATATCGGTATCTTCGCTCTTGGCGGTGAGAATAGCTATTGGAATGCGACTAGTGCGGGCGTCCCGCTTGAGCCGGCGGCAGATCTCGAAACCGTCCATGCCCGGAAGCATCACATCCAACAAGATCAAATCGAATCTGCCGGCACCCAAGCGTTGAAGTGCTTCCTCTCCGCTCATTACCGCCGTAACCTCGTATCCTGCCTTCAGCAGGTTGTACTCGAGAAGTTCACGGATGTCCTTCTCGTCTTCAACCACCAGGACTTTCGTCTTCGCCACATCCGACTCCATTATTGGGTTCTGCAGCTTTCCCAAAGAACATCTCAGTTGTTAAGAAAGTGTTAGGAATGTGTAAGAAAACAGTTTGTGTCAGTATGACGGTTGGACTACAATAGATGGTACCGCGAAGTAACAAGGTCTCCAAACCTTGGAAGGAATGGAGACCTTGGATGAGTACGGTTAGAGAGTAACCGCTCTCTGGGGGGAATTGGGATTCTCACAGGGGCAGGATATAATTATCGGAATCCTGCCCATACTGGGTTTTCTCCTTACGAACAGTCCGCCGGAGGTGGACCACCGCTGAACATGTAATCAACGAGCATTACCAGGTCGGCAATGTCGAGGTCATCCTGGGTTTCTGGCACACCATCAGAGCCAGGTCCACTGCCGTCGATATTTGCCTCAGCCCAGCATGGCGGAGCCGCACCAGCGGAAAACATGTAGTCTACCAGCATCACCAGGTCGCCGATGTCGATGATATCACCAGGATCGTAGTCGACGTTACCGCGCATCGGCGGTATGCAGCAAGTGGGGCCGCACTGCGCATCGCCAAGGAAACCGCCGCAGTATAGGAAACTCCAGCCGGCCGGCCAGTCGTCCTCAGTTAACACTTCCGGATCGAAGGCGCCTGCATAGGTCACCGGCGTGAACTCCGGCCAGTGGATACAGATTGTGTCAGTGCATACACCCTGAGGCGAGGTCAGGTAGTTGGCCTTCGGGTCCATCCAAGCAAAGCCGTTACTGGTCAGGTTCGACGTGGTTGCACGTGGATTCAGGTTACCATCGGGCTGACGGCTGATGCACATGATACCAGGATTGTAGATGTCGTTGTAACCGTTGTCGAACAGGTACTGCTGAGTAATCGCAACGTTATTAGTGATAGCCTCGGGGGTGTTACCGGCGCCGAAGCCCCACCAGATGTTGTTACGCATCAGGAAGGTTCCATCCTGCATCCGCTGACGGCTGGTCGCTGGGTCTTCATCAGCGTTGTACTCGACCTTAATACCGTAGGTGCCATGGTCGGTGAAGACGCTGTTGAAGTAAGCGCCACCGGCGTTGTCACGAATCTCAAAACAGCGCTGACCGCCATTGACTGCGCCGCGTCCGACGTAAGTAGCATTCGAGATAAGCGGGGTGGCCCATGGCAGGCCGTCGACAGGATTGTTACCGCCGTCGTGCTCACCGCTGCGGTCACCGGAATCCTCACGATGGATAGCAAACCAGAACTGCCCGGCGCCGCGCCAGCCTTCGTCATAGTCGAAGACATCGTCGCCACAGAAGGCGCCAATCAGGTGATCGCAGTTGACACTGCCACCGAACCACTCGAAGCCGTCATCATAGTTGTAGAAGACCTCAATGTGGCTGATGCGTGTGCCGCGACCGACGCCGCCCATGGTCAGGCCGTTAATCTCATTAGCAGCTCCGATTTCACTACCACCGTGACGGATCGAAACGTAGCGGATAACGCCGGACGTGTCATAGTCATCGGTGCCGCCGTACTTGCCACGCAGTTCTTCCGGCGGAATGCCTTCGATGGCGTATTCGCCGCCTTCGGCGTTGATGCAGGCGTTACCCAACAGCAACAGACCGCCCCACAAGCCGCGACCGACACCGAAGACCGTATCGAGCGGAATGTCGTGCGGGTTGTCTATGTCGTCGAGAATCGAAGTGAAGATGACCGGGCACTCCTGGCCGCCCACGGCGTAAATCAAACCGTCGCGAGCAGCAATCAAAGCGCTGGCGTCGGAGCCCAGACCTGGGTCCCCCTTGATGATGGTGCCGGGCTCTATCAACAAGGTGTCGCCGTCCTCAATGAACACGAATTCGGTCAGGTTGTACACTGTGTCACGAGACCAGTAGGTGAAACCAACGATGTCGGCATCGCCGACCTGCTTCACCGGCTTGGATACGAGCAGACCGTCGGTGGCGCACTCGCATCGTTGGGCGCTGCAATCGTCGGCCAGGAATCCGTAGGAATCCAGAGCCGTCCAGTTGCAGATCCAAATGTTGCTGCTGTTGGGGTCGAAAGCGCCGGCGTAATCAACTACCTCGTAATCAGGGTAGTTGACCGATAATGTGTCGGCGCCGCAACCGCTGAAGCCGTTTCCGTGGATATTCTCAGGGTTGTAACCGTTTACGGCATCGCGCGGATGGGTCCAGCCGGTCCAGCCGGCGCCGGCCAGATCGGTCGGTCGCGGGTTCAAAAGACCGTTCGGAGCGCGATCGATAGCAGCGATTGCCGGGTCGCCAATAATGTTCCAGCCATTATCGAACAAGTACTGCTGGGCAATGGCCTCGTTGTTACAAATGGCTGCCGCCGTGTTGCCGTTGCCGAAACCCCACCAAACGTTATTGTAGAACTTGGTCATGCCTTCCTGCAGACGCTGACGGCTGGTTGCCGGGTCTTCAGCAGCATTGTACTCGACCTTAATGCCGTAGGTACCGTGGTCGGTGAAAATGCTGTTGTAATAGGCCGTGCTGGCATTATCACGAATCTCGAAACAGCGCTGACCGCCATTGACTGCACCGCGTCCGAAATAGGTGGCATTCGAAATCAGTGGTGTAGCCCAGGGGAGACCATCAACCGGGTTGTTACCGCCGTCGTGCTCACCGCTGCGATCGCCGGAGTCTTCGCGATGAATGGCAAACCAGAACTGTCCGCCTCCGCGCCAGCCTTCGTCATAGTCAAAGGCGTCGTCGCCGCAAAAGGCGGCCACCAGGTGTGTGCAGTTGACGCTGCCGCCGAACCACTCGAAGCCGTCGTCATAGTTGTAGAACACCTCAATGTGGCTAATGACAGTACCGCGACCGACACCGCCCATGGTCAGTCCGTTAATCTCGTTAGCAGCGCCGATTTCACTACCACCGTGACGGATCGACACATACTTCAGGACGCCGGAGTTATCGTCGTCGTCCTCGCCGCCATAAAGACCGCGCGTCTCTTCCGGGGGGATGCCTTCGATAGCGAACTCGCACCCTGCGGCGTTGATATAAGCTCTACCCAGAAGGATCACACCACCCCACAGGCCGCGACCAACACCAAAGGCGGTATCGAGCGGAATGTCATACGGGTTGTTAACATCGTCGAGGATGGACGTGAAGATAATCGGCTGCGTTGGGGTACCCTCCGCATAAAGCCGTCCGCCTCGAGCTACAATAAGAGCGCTGGCGTCAGAACTCAGGCCCGGGTCGCCCTTGACAACCGTGCCGGGCTCGATTATGAGAACCTCACCGTCTTCAACGAAGACGAATTCTTTCAAGTTATAAACCGTATCGGAGTACCAGTAATTGATACCGGTCTTGATACTGTCGTCGTGCACTGGTACCACGGGTCGTCCGGCCTGGCTGAAGGCCGACGCCGCCACCGTTAGCACTATGAGTATCGCAAGTATACTGCGAAACACTTGATTACCTCCTTGCAAGCAGTCGAGCCGGCATTACACCGGCTCGCGTACTTTGATTTGTTGATCTCACGGAAAGCAGATTGTTCGAGAAAAAAGCTGTTGTAGTCTTAGAGCGACTGTACGTTACACGTGTGTTTAGGCTCCTACTAATTCTCCTTTCAGTAACTTGTGTTTGCTTCGGAATTACTTCTTTCTGGGTACTGCAGCTTACGCGCGCCAATGTGTGGCTCTCATGGCGATTGTAAACCTGTTCACACACGCTCATATGTGAGCTTTTTTTCTGCTTGCAAGAGATCATCAGTGCTTCTGTCATCGTCCTTACCAGAGCTGATAGCTCACACCGACCGAGTAGGTCATGCCTAGTTCGCACTGTTTATAGATGCGATCGCCGTCAGCATCGTCTTCGGGTGTCCCCAGGCGTTCGTGAACGAACTTAGCATCTTCGCCCAGGATGTTCTTCACGCTGAATTTGAACTTAGGACCGCCGAAAAGTTGTTGCGAGACCAGTAGGTCGAGCTGGTTTCTGGGTTGTTCGTAGACGTCGCCGGTTGGGAAGTCGGCGTTAAAGGCCATGCGTGGGCCGAACACATTGTAGAACAACGAGACAGAAGTACCTCCCTCGAAATTCTCATAGGCGATGTCGGCGTTGACGATATAGGGCGACTGTCCCCACAACGGACGAGTGTCGGCGGCGTTGGGGTCATACCAGCGCTGTAATGCCATCTCCTCGTCCGGAATGGCGACTTCGGAATGCACCAGTGTCAGGTTACCGCCAAATGAGAAGTTGACCAGACGGGACCAGATACGATCGAGGTGACTGCGCAACTCAAACTCCACGCCATATAGCGTCGCACGGTCCGCGTTTTGCGATTGAATGGCGCCGTTGTTTCCATGGAACCCCATTTCGATCGGCTCCTTCAGACTCTTGTAGAAACCGCTCACGGCCGCCACTTCGCCGGGGCGTATGAACCACTCCCAGCGCAGATCCAGATTGTCGATAAGGGTTTGCTCCAGATTGGCGTTACCGGAGGTCTTGCGACCCAGACCAAACGTCTCGGAATAGTGCGGTGACATCTCACGAAGGGTCGGGCGGGCCAACGTGCGACCGTAAGAAGCGCGGATGTTGACATCCGGAGTGGCCCTGTAAATGAAGTTCACTGACGGTAGCCATTGCCTCTCGTCTATGGTGCCGGCATCGTATGTGTCGTTGTGGCTTTCGGAGACCATATCCGTGGTCTCGTAGCGCACACCGCCGACAAAGGCAAGCTTGGAGAAGAGGGGTAACTCGACCATACCGTAAAAGGCCAGAACATCCTGAGTGCCGTCGTACTGGTTGCGCAACTCGACATCTTCCCTCAGGAAGTTGCTGTAGGCGAACTGGTAATGGAGCGTATCATTGTATTCGTACTCCCTTACGTGGCGAATACCGACGTCGGAGAAGAAAGCATCCAAATCGCCGCCATACGAACTATATCGATCAGTGATCAAGTAGATAAACTTCCGCTCGCGATGTGACCGTTCCTTGGTGAGAAAGGCCGTCCCGGTCTTAAAGCGCGTGAGCCGACCGAGGGGAATCGTGAAATCCAATTTGTATTCGTCGTTCCTTTCGTCGGTATTGCGATACACGCGAATCGGCTTGCCGTATCGGCTGTAGTTTATCACGTAGTCGTAGGTACCATCCCAAACCAGGTCACCGGTCTCGTCGTCTTCGACCAGGTGCGGTATCATCTCGTCGGAGGAACTGCGCCAGTCCGGCACATTCTGATTGGTGTGGGAGATTGAAGCCTGCCAACTGGTCCGGATATCCGTACCCAGCCAGGGCAGGCCGACGTGGGAACCACCGAACTGCAGGGAGTACAGCTTCCGCTCTTTATAACTCAAAGTCCTGGCCCGGTAGATCTCATCGGGGTCGGAGTATTCCGGGGACACGCCTTCCAGCAACCGTGATTCGGATTCACCGTTGCGCGTGTAGATGAGGCTGGCGCTGAGCTTGTGGTGCTCGGCCAAGCTATAGTTGATCGCCATCAGTCCGCCCCAAAGGACTTCCTCGGTGGACTTGGCTTCATTCAACTCGTGTGAGGCCGTCAACCGCTTGGGACGTGTGCCCGCTGCTTTATAACGCCCCTCAAAACCGTTTTCATACATGCGGTACTTGTGGCCATAATTCAGGCTGGCCACAATGCCCAGCGGACGTTCAAGAATCGACAGTTGATCTCCGTAAGACAGTGAATAGCTCTGATCCGGAGGGGCCGTGCGAACCGACGGTATCATCTCAGGCTTGAAAGAACGACTGGATGTGTCCATGTAGTGGGCCAACTCAATGCGTGCGGTATCCGTTTCAACGATATCAAGAAAACCGGGTACGTCGCCCGACTGCCTCTGAAGATCGGAATTGGCAGTGACGTAATCCGGGATATCACGATGACCGTTGTCGTAGCCGAGCCAGTCGGTGGAACTGCGATCGTGCGTCAGATAGTTGGAGTTGCCCGTGGCAACCGTGTTGTAAGAGGTGCCGATCGACAGGTTCAAAGTACGTTCCGAAGGATAGTCCTTGGTAACCAGATTTGCGCTGCCGCCGGCGAAGTTGCCTGGCTTGTCGGGGCTGAAGGTTTTTTCAATAACAATGTTGTCCAGCAGACCGGCCGGGATCATGTCCAGCGGCACACCCTGCTTCTCAAGGTCCGGGCTGGGCAACGGACTGCCGTTCAAGTTGGTATTGGAATAGCGATCACCCAAGCCGCGAATGTAAACGAACTTGCCGCCGATAATCGATGCGCCGGTGATCTTGCTCATCGCCTGGGCGGCATCGCCACTGCCCGAGCGGGATATGTCCTCGGCGCTGATGGCATTACTGATAGTCAGAGCCTTGCTGCGCTTCTTGAGCATGGTAGCTTCGGTGTTCTGCACCGCTGTCGCACTGACTTTGATACCTTGCAACTCAATGGCCTGTGGCTGAATGGCCACATTCAGCACCGCAGCTTTTCCGTCGCTGACTACCACCGACATCACTTCAGTTCGAGTGTAACCGACACACGAAATAACGATGTCATAGATACCCGGTGGGATCTTCTTGATCGTGAAATTGCCGTCCAGGTCGGTTCGGGTGCCTATCTGTGTTCCTTTGAGCATAAGCGTGATGCCGATCAGCGCCTCGCCCGTCTCCTTGTCGACCACCTTTCCGGTGATCTTGCCGGTAGCGCCATCGGCTGCGCTGACCGATGTGGTCAGACAGCCGGTGAGGGCCAGGATGATGACCAGGATAAGCCACGGCGTCAAAGCCGAAGCGATCTTCTGCATCCTTGCTGTGCTGGTCATGTTGGTTAGTGTCATGGATTACTCCTCCTTGACCGTACTCTTGTTTGTTTCACCAATTCCCATTCTCTCTTTCCCACCGATGCGAGGGAACCGAAGTTTCCGTCACATCAGTTAGCCCGAATAACAGTTCGCATTGTTAGCTGAGTGTTAGCGGAATTATAGGATTCCGTTTAATGTGGGATTCTGGCTTGCCTCATTGAATACCCGGCCAAAGATATTGTCTGTGATTTAGCTACTATCTTGATCTTGAAAAGCTCTTGACCGATATTGCCGGGGTGAGAAGGCACGACAGGTAAACTCAGCATGAGCAACCAACCATACAAATCATCTTACCGGCGCTACGTCACACGGGGGGTGCTACTTATCTCAGTTTTAGCCGGTTGCTGTCTTACCGGATGCAAACCACTTCAGGAGAAACTTGATCGCTACATGACGAAAGCACAAGAAGCTTGGCGGTTCAGTGGTTCAGTATTGGTGGCCTGGGATGGGCAGGTGATCCTGAATAAAGGCTATGGTTACGCCAACCGTATCTTCGAGGATCCCAACACACCAAATACCAAGTTCTACATAGGCTCTATTACTAAGCAGTTCACAGCGGCGGCGGTATTGAAGCTTCAAGAGAAAGGGCTCCTAAACGTCAGCGATCCGATCACGCTTCACCTGCCGAATTATCCCGCCGATCCAGGCGACCGCATCACCATTCACCACCTGCTGACACACACCTCCGGGATTCCGAACTACACCGACCATCCTGAAATCGTCCTTCTGCGAGATCGCCCGGTGGCGACGGCCGACTTGATCGAGTTTTTCCAGGACTGGCCGCTGCTTTTTCAACCGGGTGAAGGGTTCGAGTACAGCAACTCCGGGTACGTCATACTCGGCGCGATTATCGAAGCAGTGTCCGGTCAGTCGTACGAAGCCTTCCTGCATCATGAAATACTCAAACCGTTGGGGATGCTGGACACCGGCTATGGACGGCGCGAAGCGGCGCACCCGCAGCGAGCTGACGGATACACGCTTGACCGTGATCGCGAAGTGGTTGATGCTGTCCGCACGCGGTTGAGCATTTTGCACAGCGCCGGTGCTCTATTTTCCACAGTCGAGGATATGGTTCAATGGGACCAGGCTCTATACGAGGAAAGGATTCTAAGCACTGAATCCGTCGACGCCATGCTCACACCTTATCAAAAGGACTATGGTTATGGCTGGATCATCGACACACTGTTCGGGCGGCGGCGCACTTCACACGGCGGTTTTCTCGACGGGTTCAATTGCGTAGTGGAGCGGTGGGTCGATGCCAGACTCTTGGTTGTGGTATTCGCGAACGAAGATGATACCCCGGCCAGGAAGATCGCCCGTGGTTTGGCTGCTATCTGTCTCGGGCAACCGTACGATCAGCCAATCATCAAGTCTCCCGGTAAGCTAGACCCAAACCTCCTGAACGATTATGAAGGCGTCTACCAAGTGTCGGACGACTTGCTGAGATGGATTACGGTGCGTCAGAACGAACTTTATCTACAGACCGGCGATGGTCCCATGGAACTGTTAGTGCCGGAAACCACCGACCGCTTCTTTTTCACCTGGGACAACACCATGACGATCAGCTTCCTTCGCGGCGGTACGGGTGACGTAATCGCCCACATACTTTATTCTGACGGCGATTTTTTCAGAGCCGAGAAACTTAGCGAGGCCGACTGCCCTGCATTCGCTCTGCCGCAGAAGGCTGTTCCGGTGGACCCACGGATTCTGGATGAACTCGTTGGAAGCTACCAGTTCGAGACTACGATTCAATCTGTTGAGGTCGGGTTTGAGTTGATGGTAACGCGCCTTGGCAACCATCTGCTGGTGTCAATGGAGCCCGAAGTGGTTGAGCACATGTATCCCCACAGTGAATCAGAGTTCTTCCACCGTGAGGTGGATTTCCATATCACCTTTGAAAGAAATGACAGTGGCCATGTGACCGGCTGTGTCCTTCGCATGGGGAATGCGTCCGTAAGGGGCAGCAGAGCCCGGTAACGTCTCTCCGCGATGGTTAACGCGGCCGAATTCTCAATCATCCAGTCGCGGAACTCGTCTCATAAGACTCCGCTATTTATCACTCTCCCCTTAGCCGCTTCAGCTTTGCCTCGGCGATCTACTCCATCTGATCTTTGCCGTCTTCCGACTAATACGGGTCATTAGCTGTAAGCTTCAAGCAGTTTCTATTGGGAAACCGGAATGCCCGTTTCCGGTTGACACTCCCTGATGTCTGGCATAGATTACCAACCCATGAATACACCGAACAAGCTCACTCTGTTGCGGATAATTATTGCACCAGTGTTCATGTACTTCTTTCTGTTTGATAGTTTCTACATGCGGCTGGCCGGTCTGGTCTTGTTCGTGATCGCGGCTCTCACCGATCTGGCCGATGGGCATTACGCGCGCAAGTACGGCATCATCACGGGCTTTGGCAAATTCATGGATCCGCTGGCCGACAAGATTCTGGTGTCGTGCGCGTTGGTATCGTTCATCGCCCTGAAATACGTCTCGCCGCTGCCGGTGATGCTGATCATCGGGCGCGAGTTCGCCATCACCGGCCTGCGACTTCTGGCCGCATATCGCGGTGTGGTCATCCCGCCCACCTGGTGGGCCAAGGTCAAGACCTTCCTGCAGCTCACAGTGGTCGGAGGGGTAATCGGATACGTCAGCCTGATAACTTCACTGGAACATTTCAACAGCCCCGCTCTGCAACTCTTTCAGTTTGACCACTACTTCTACTTCAACCTGTTGCTCTGGGGGGCAGCGGTGATAACAGTGTGGACCGGAATCGACTATGTTGTTAAATATTTCTTTATGATCAAATCGGTGCTAAAGTAAGACCGTCATGAAAGACTCCCTCGTCAGGCTGATCGCCACTGGTTTGTACTCCGGTTATGGCTGGCCGTACCCCGGCACCTGGGGAACGATCCCGGCCTGGCTCATAGCATACTTCCTCATCGCTGGCAACCAGTGGGTGTTGCTGCCGGCCGTCGTTGTTTGTTTCGTGGTATCGGTATGGAGTGCCGGTGGCGCGGAGAAGATGTTCGGCCACGATGCACGCAAGATCGTAATCGACGAGTGGGCCGGGATGTTCGTGACGTTATTGTTCGTGCCGTATTCGCTGACCAATTATGCGATAGCTTTTTTCGCATTTCGGGGTTTCGATGTCGTCAAAATCCCGCCGGCGGCGCAGTCGGAAAAGCTACCTGGTGGTTGGGGGATAACAGTGGACGACATTGTCGCCGGCGTGCAGGCGAACATCGCCACTCGTTTGATCATTTACGGATTGGAGAAGTACCTGTCAGGACAAGGGTGAGTCCGCTCAAAGGCGATATCGCATCATGGACACCGAAATAATCACCATCGGCGACGAGTTGATTACCGGTCACACGGTCAATACCAACGCCGCCCTGATCGCTCGTTACGTGACCGATCTCGGGTTCAGCGTGCGTTACCAGACGTCGGTCGGTGACTCGCTGGAGTCTATGGAGGAGGCCTTCCGGCTGGCGCTCAAACGGGCGCGCCTGGTGATAACGACCGGCGGTCTGGGGCCGACCCATGACGACATCACCAAGAAGGCGATCGTCCGCTTGTTCAAGCGTAATCTCATCTTCCATCAGGAAATCCTTGACGACATCCGAGCGCGCTTTGCCAAACGCGGCGTCGAGATGCCGGCCATCAATCAGAACCAGGCGTTGTTACCCCAGGGAGCTACCTTGTTTCCCAACAAGCATGGTTCCGCGGTAGGGCTGTGCATCGCCGAGGAAGGGCGCATCTTCATCTCCCTGCCGGGGGTGCCGTTTGAGGCGGATCAGATCATGGTCGATGAAGTGATGCCGTACCTTCGAGGGATTCAGACCGCGCAGGCGACTCGGATCGTGAAGCTGCGTACGACCGGTATCTATGAGTCTAAACTGGCCGATAAGATCAGTCATGATCTCAAGCTCGAACCCGGCGTCAAACTGGCTTACCTGCCATCGTATAGTGGTGTTGATCTGCGCATCATGGCCACCGCCGAGAACGCAGAGGCGGCCGGGGACAAGGCACTGCGACTGGTTCGGCATCTGGAAGATACCTGCGGCCGCTACATCTATGGCCGCGATGACGACAGCTTGGAAGCGGTGGTCGGACAACTGCTGGCCGACAACGACAAGACGCTGGTCGTCGCGGAATCCTGTACCGGCGGAGAGCTCGGTATGCTGATCACGTCGGTGAGCGGTTCGTCGAACTACTTCCTCGGTGGTGTCATCGCTTATGCCAACGATGTGAAAACTGAGCAACTCGGAGTAGACACAGCGATCCTTGAAGAACACGGCGCCGTCTCCGAACCGTGTGCGATAGCGATGGCCGTCGGTTGCCGCAAACTGTTGAAAAGCAACTACGCTCTTTCGATCACCGGTATCGCCGGACCGACCGGCGGCACCGACGACAAACCGGTAGGAACGACCTATATCGGCCTGGC
>JAUWMW010000138.1 GCA_030612965.1 bacterium | reverse complement strand
CGACGCGAATACCAACGAAGGTATTACCAAATGCACAAAGAGAAGGCCAAGGAATACCAAAGGCAGTACAACCTGACCCACAAGAAAAAAGCTCGTGGTGGTCGGGGGCGTTCCAATTTTACGGCTCCCCGTGAAGTGGTGAGGACCACGTTCAACACCGCCGACATTATGCATGCGCCGGTTGAGAAAACGGTTCGCATTCTGGAAAAAATCATCAAGGGCGAACGCTTCTTTACGATGTAAGCACCTGGGGGGACTAAATTGATGGCGACTGGGAAGTCGACGGCTCTCCCAGTCGCTTTTATTATGTTGCCTGAGCGATTCATATTGGCTACAATTAGCCCATGAAATTGTGTGTGGACAGATAAAAGGGAGTCTTTATGTCCAAGAAAAAGACTACTGCCGCTAATAAGACGGCGGCCAAGAAGAAACCCGCCAAGAAAGTGACAGTTCCCAAGAAATCCAGGAAGGCCCGTACGGCGACGGCTCCGTCGAAGGCGGTCCCCAAGGGAAAGTTCAGTTATTTTTTCGGCGCCGGCAAGGCTGAAGGGAACGCCGACATGCGAGATCTACTCGGTGGTAAGGGCGCCGGTTTGGCCGAGATGACCAACACAGGAATCCCTGTCCCCCCGGGGTTTACGATTACCACGGAAGTGTGCAAATTGTACTTTGACCATTCGCTAGAGGTGCCCAAAGCGATCGATGAGGATCTGCCAAAGTACGTGGCCAAGGTCGAAAAGGTGATCGGCAAGAAGTTTGGAGATCCCGCCGATCCGCTTCTGGTGTCGGTACGCTCTGGTTCGAAGTTTTCCATGCCTGGAATGATGGACACAGTGTTGAACCTTGGTTTGAATGAGAAGGCAGTTGAGGGGTTGGCTGAGAAGGCTGGTAACATGCGTTTCGCCCTGGATAACTACCGCCGTTTTATCGCCATGTTCGGCAATGTTGTGCTGGGTATCGACAAAGACGTCTTTGAGAAAGTTATCACCAAGATCAAGACGGAGCGACGCATCAAGCAGGACAGTTCTTTACAGGTTAATGATCTTAGGCTTATCATCAATAAGTACAAACAGATAATCAAACGTAAGACCGGCGAGGAGTTTCCACAGGATCCATACGATCAATTGCGCCTGGCCCGCGATGCCGTGTTTCGTAGTTGGAATAGTCCGCGCGCCATTTCCTACCGTCGTATCGAGAACCTGCCGGGTAATCTGGGAACAGCGGTCAACGTGCAGGCTATGGTTTACGGCAACATGGGAAATGACTCCGGAACCGGTGTCGGTTTCACTCGCAATCCGGCTACCGGCGCCAAGGAGTTCTATGGTGAATATCTTCTGAACGCCCAGGGTGAGGATGTCGTGGCCGGGATTCGTACACCGCAACCGATCAGCCGACTGGCCAGCGAGATGCCCGACGTATTCAAGCAATTGAAGAACATCACCACCCGCCTGGAGAAGCATTATCGCGACGTGCAGGATTTTGAGTTTACTATCGAAAACAAGAAGCTCTACATGCTCCAGACGCGCACGGGCAAGCGCACGGTGCAGGCGGCGATCAAAATCGCAGTCGACATGGTCAAGGAGAAGCTGATCACCAAGGAAGAGGCGCTACTCAGGATCGATCCGCAGCAACTCGACCAGTTGTTGCACCCCAGTCTTGATCCCAAAGCTAAGTTCGATGTGGTCGCCACTGGTCTTCCCGCTTCGCCGGGGGCGGCTTCGGGAAAGGTCTACTTCACAGCCGAGGCCATTGTCAAACTGAAGGGGAAAAAACCGGCTATTCTTGTTCGCGAAGAGACCAATCCCGACGACATCGAGGGTATGAACGCAGCTGTCGGTATTCTGACGGCGCGCGGTGGGATGACTTCGCATGCCGCCGTGGTAGCACGGGGCATGGGCAAGTGCTGTGTGTCCGGTACCGAGGCCATTCGTGTCAATGCCTCCAAAAAGCAGTTCCAGATCGGCAAACTGATCATCAAAGAGGGTGAGGTGATCACGCTCAACGGTTCGAACGGTCAGGTTATGCTTGGTGAGGTAGCGACTATTGAGCCGGAGTTATCCGGGGAGTTTAACGAGTACATGGGATGGGCCGATGAGGTTCGCCGACTGAAGGTGCGCACCAACGCCGATACGCCGCGCGACGCTATGCAGGCCGTTAAGTTCGGTGCTGAGGGAATCGGCCTTTGCCGGACCGAGCATATGTTCTTCGCCGAGGATAGGATCCCGATAGTGCAGGAAATGATCCTCGCCGACTCGGTCGAAGAGCGTCAGGAGGCTTTGGAAAAACTTCTGCCGATGCAGAAGAAGGATTTCCAGAAGATATTCAATGTGCTTGGTGGCATGCCGGTTACAATTCGCACCCTTGACCCGCCGTTGCATGAGTTCCTTCCGCGTAAGGAAGAGATCTATGCCAGAATCGAGGCATTGGATAAGAAGGATGAGGAGTACGAAGAGAAGCTGGAGGCGTTGGAGAAGATAATTCAACGTATCGATGAACTCACTGAGGTTAATCCCATGCTCGGCCATCGGGGTTGCCGTCTCGGCATCATGTATCCGGAGATAACGGAGATGCAGGTGCGCGCCATTATCGAGGCAGCTTGTGCCCTGGCCAAAGACAAGAAGAAAGTCCAGCCGGAGATAATGATTCCGTTGATCGGTCATGTTAATGAATTCAAACACCAGAAAGAAATCGCTCAGCGAATCGCCAACCAGGTCATTGCTAAGCGCAGGATCAAGCAATTGGACTACCTGATCGGGACGATGATCGAAATTCCACGGGCCGCCTTGACGGCCGACGAGGTCGCGAAGGAGGCGGATTTCTTCAGCTTTGGAACCAATGATCTGACCCAAATGACCATGGGTTTCTCGCGTGACGATGCCGGGAAATTCCTGGGCCATTATGTGGAAACAGGTATCCTCCCGAGTGATCCGTTTGTCACCATAGATCAGGATGGTGTTGGGCTATTGGTGCAGATGGGACGGGACAAAGGCGTGGCGGCCAACCCGGGCTTGAAAGTGGGCATCTGCGGCGAGCACGGTGGAGACCCCGACTCGATTGAGTTCTGCCATCGAGTAGGACTCGACTATGTGTCTTGTTCGCCCTATCGCGTTCCCATCGCCAGATTGGCCGCAGCTCAAGCGACGCTTAAGGAAGGTGCGCCGAAGAAAAGGAAAACGAAGAAGAAGTAGCACTCCTGCATGTGGCCGACGGCCAATGGTCGCCGCGACGCCTCGGGATGCGCTTAGATTTGACCCGCCCGGTCACAGGACTTGGTGGGTCATTTTGTTTTGGGACTCGGGTTCGGATAATCATGAGACCGGTCCCGCCGTCGGTGGGTTTGGTCGTCTGTCAAATGTGATAATGATTAATGTGGGCCGATGTAGGCCATGATTGACGACCATTCTCAGGCGGGGACCGGTGAGTCGCCGGAAGTTTCGCTTGACTTTTTGGTCCAAGCTGGTTCATTCAGCCTGTTATGGGTCGATAAGAATGGAACCGAGTTATCGTCTCGTCGGCCTGCCGACGGACACAAACTGCGAACATACTAAGACATTACAGGGAATATGAGACAACAACTGGACGCTATTTTCAAACCTCGCTCGGTGGCTGTGATCGGTGCATCAACGCGCAAGGGTTCGATCGGTCGTGAAACGGTGCGCAATATTTTACTGGCCGAGTTTAACGGCAAGGTCTTTCCGGTTAATCTGAAAGCGAGCGTTATCCAGTCGATCAAGGCGTATTCGACCGTACTCGATGTCCCTGATTCCGTAGACCTGGCTATTATCATTGTGCCGAAGGAAAGCGTCAAGGAAGTAGCAGCCCAGTGCGGCGAGAAGGGCGTCAAGGGATTGGTGGTGATCACCGCCGGTTTCTCGGAAGTAGGCGCCGAAGGTAAGAAGCGCGAACAGGAGGTTCTTGAGATAGTTCGGGAATATGGGATGCGCATGATCGGTCCCAACTGTTTCGGAATTGTCAACACTCATCCGAACGTCTCACTCAACGCCACTTTTGGCAAAACCTACCCCAAGGCCGGTCGCATCGGATTTATAACCCAGTCCGGCGCTATGGGTGAGGCCATCATGAATATCGCTCGTGATCTTGACCTTGGTTTTTCGACGGTGGCGTCAATCGGCAACAAAGCGGATATTTCGTCCAATGATATGCTCGAGTATTTCAAGGACGATCCCGACACCGATTTAATCCTAATGTACCTGGAGAATTTCGGTAACCCTCGCAACTTCACAGAAATCGCGCGTGAGGTCAGTCGGCACAAACCGATCGTAGCGGTCAAATCGGGTCGCACCTCGCTGGGAGCGAAGGCGGCATCATCGCACACTGGATCCCTGGCCGGCCTTGATGTCGGGGTAGATGCCCTGTTTGAGCAGACCGGCGTGATGAGGGTGGATACGGTTGAGGAATTGTTTGATGTAGCCCAGGCGCTTTCGCGACAACCGCTGCCCAAAGGCAACCGCGTGGCGGTGGTGACCAACGCGGGTGGCCCAGGGATTCTGGCTACCGATGCGCTGATTCGAAATGGTATGGAGATGCCGCCGCTTTCTGCGGCTACGGTGAAAACGCTGAAGAAGCACATCTCTGCCGATGCATCGTTTGCCAATCCGATGGATATGGTGGCGGGCGCCGGTGGTCGGGAGTTTGAGATTACGCTCAACGCGGTCAAGAATGATCGAAGGTACGACTCAATCGTGCCGATATTCGTCCCGCCGATAACTATCGATCAGATCGAGGTCGCCCGTTGTGTTTGCGAAGGGCTTAAAGGAACGAAAAAAACGGTGCTGGCCTGCTTCATGGGAGTGGGGCTGGATTCGGTCGGGATGGACTATTTACGTGCTCACGGCATCCCATGTTATATCTTTCCGGAAGCGGCGGCCAAGACCCTGGCAACGATGGCCAAGTATCGGGAGAGGATCCAACGTCCGCGCGGGAAGGTTCGTACTTTCAAGGTTAGTAGGGCGAAGGTGGAGAAAATCGTTAATCTGGCTCTGGCCGACGGCCGAGAGGCAATTGTCAGTGATGAAGCAATTGATATCCTGTGTGCCTATGGTATCCCGGCTGCTCCCTATCGATATGCAAGCAGCGCCGATGAAGCTGTGAAAGCCGCTACGCGGCTGGGATATCCGGTGGTGATGAAGATCAATACGCCGCCGATCCTGCACAAGACAGAGGCCGGCGGCGTAATGGTGGACCTGCGCACTGACAAAGAAATCCGTAAAGCGTTTCGTGATCTCAAAGAGCGAATTCATGAGCTTGGCGAGCAGGGTGAGTTCTCAGTGGCTATGCAACAAATGATCTCCGGCGGCGTAGAGACGGTTATGGGGATGACGACTGATCCACAATTCGGACCGCTGATCATGTTTGGACTGGGTGGCATTTATGTTGAGGTTATGAAGGACGTTACCTTTCGCGTTCTTCCGCTGGCTGACGAGGGAGCGCGAGGGATGGTGCGCTCACTGCGTTCGTTCCCGCTGTTGAACGGTTTTCGGGGTGCGTCACCGGTAGACCAGGAGATCATAGCCGAGACCCTGCAGAGGCTATCGCAACTGGTAAAAGATTTCGACTGTTTCTCGGAAATCGACATCAACCCCTTCATCGCCTCGCCGGACGGAAAACTAAGTGCTGCCGTGGACGCTCGGTTTATTATCAAACAGCCGTGAAATGGTCATGGCTCCTTGACTATTCGACGGTACTGCATAACTTCTACCATATTGGTGTTGGATCATGGGTCCGTCAGGATGGCTGATCGGTCCCCGGCAATGAGAGAGATATGCGACACGAATTGAAGTCGATCCGCATCTGGTCTTTTACCAAGGTGTCCTTTTTCGTTAACCTGGTGGTCGGTTTCGTCCTCGGGTTGATGTACGCAATGATGCTGCCAATCCTCGTGGCCGGTATGTCTCAGTTTGGAGGCTTCTATGGGCGGAGCCTTGATCCGTCGGAAGTGCCCATCGGTGTCATGCTGGTAATCATGCCGATCACGGGTGCGATGTTTGCAGCGGTTTTTCACACTCTCATCGGGATCGTACTGGTGGCCGTATACAACCTGGTTGCACGGTTGGTCGGCGGCCTGGAGATGCGATTTGAACCTATGGAGACGAAACCTGTCAGCCAGGTGGCGCGGCCTATAACGGCGTACACGATGCCCCATCATGCGCCATCGACGATGAAACCACGGGATGACAGCGCTTGTGTTGCTGCCACGCCACCACCGCCACCGCCGGTGCCGGGAGTGTCGACGATATCGACTCCGCCAAGTATCCCACCGGCCGCGACGCCGAAAACGGTCGTGCCGACACCTCCGCAGCCGGCCGCTCCTCCCGAGCCTGAGGATCTGTCAATACCGTCGATGGCTCCGGCGCCGCCGGAAGAAATAGTATCGCCGCCGAGACCGACCACGGAACCAGGGCAATCCACGGACGAGAGTGCGGGCGAGGATCGCCCTTCCACAACCGATGGTAATCGAGAATGATGAG
>JAUWMW010000186.1 GCA_030612965.1 bacterium | reverse complement strand
AACTCTCGGCCATCTTCACAGCCGAAAGCTTGAAATCCCGGTCAAAATTACGACGAGACATAATGAACACCTCCAAAGCCAATTTAACACGACCTTCAAAAAGTGTCCACCTTTTTGGGGGAAGATCAGTTTCGACCTACGACTCAGGGTGAGGTGGTGCGCTCTATTTCAATAGGCCTCCTAACACCTCATCCACGTCCGTCAGTCGTTCCACTTTGAACAGACGGGGGCGCAGGGTCGCGGCGCCGGGGAAGCCTTTTACATACCAGCCCAGATAGCGACGCATCATCTTCATGCCGCGCTCTTCCCCGTACTCCTCGACCATCAGTCGCGCGTGCTGTTTTGCCGTCTCGATTCGTTCGGCAATAGTCGGTTCGTCGACCAGTTCGCCGGTCTCGAGATAGTGATGCATCTGTCTGAAAATGTCCGGGTTGCCCAACGCCGCCCGTCCGACCATGACAGCGTCGCAACCGGTTTCGTCAAGCATCCGTCGGGCATCGAGCGGCGTCCGCACGTCGCCATTACCGATCACGATGATATCCACGGCCTCTTTCAGCCGTTTGATCGCCGACCAGTCAGCCTTAGCGCTGAATCCGTCAGCCTTACTTCGAGCATGAAGGGTCAGGGCCGAGGCTCCTTCTTCCTGGGCTATCCGTCCTGCCTCCAGATAGACAGGGCTTGACCCTGACCAGCCGGTGCGCATCTTGATACTGACGGGCGTGCCGCCGGCTCCTGCCACCACCGCTGCGATAATCTCGCGGGTCAGCCCCAAATCCTTCAGCGCCGCCGCGCCACCGCCCTTGTTGACAACTTTCCTGACCGGACAGCCGAAGTTGATGTCGACCAGGTCCGGGCCGAACTCGTCGACCGTGATCTGCGCAGCCCGCCGCATGCTTTCGGGGTTGGCGCCAAAAAGCTGTATCCCCAGCGGCTGTTCGTCCGGCCTAAAGGCCACCATAGATCGGGTTTTGCTTTGATTGCGGATCAGACCCTCCGATGAGATCATCTCCGTAAAAGTCATGGCAGCACCCGCTTTCAGCGCCATCACCCGGAATGACCGATTGGAAATGCCCGCCAGCGGCGCACAGACAACTCGCCCGGTCAACTTCAGATTTCCAATTCTCATGCCGACAATATAAGCATGCCTTAGGCCCACGACAAGCTCGTGCGCCGATATTGACATGGGATAGCCAAGGCTGGTATAGAGTTACGCTCAGAAAAAGGAAGTTCGGTCCACATACGAAAGGGTTTCCCCATGCCGGAGATTACTGTTAAGTACGATGACAAAGTCATCGAGCGGATCGTCACGGAGAAGAAACGTATCTCCATCGGTCGCGGTAACGAAAACGATATTGTTCTGGAGAACCGCGGTGTCTCGCGCAAACACGCCATGATCGAGTTTAACGACAAGGCGGCTGTCCTCATCGACAACGAATCGCTCAACGGCACTTTCGTGAATAGTCGCAAGGTCTCCGAAGAGGTTCTGCGCGATCAGGACGTCATCACAATCGGCAAGTATGCACTGGTCTACAATACCGAAACCACCCATGAGGGTACCGAGGCAGCCAACTTCGACGGCACTATGGTGCTCAATACCAAGCAACAGAAGAAGCTGCTGGAAACCGACCGGGTGGAACGACAGATCGTCGACAAGTATGGCGGTTCTGTCCTGCTCGGTATGGAGAACGCCGATTTTGCCGAGCACCGCCTTGATCGTGAGGTCTCAACCATCGGAAAAGCCAAGTTCGTGCATATCAGGGCCAGGGGCTTTTGGCTGTCCGGCATTCAGGCCAAGATCGTCCAGGAGGGCCAGATATTCTCGCTGGTTAACCTCGGCAAATCAGGCAAGGTGAAAGTCAATGGCGACGTAACGAACCAGTGTGTTCTGAAGAATGGTGATCTGATCACGGTCGGCAAGACCACTTTCAAATTCGTCGAAGGCAAGAATTGATGAAATATGGACTGATCTCCGATATCCACGCCAACCTGGAAGCACTCACTGCCGTTCTGAGTGATTTGGAAAAACAGAGGGTTGACAGCATCCACTGTCTGGGTGACGTTGTCGGCTACGGGGCCGATCCCGAGGCCTGCCTGAAACTGATCCAGCAGACCTGTGACACCAAACTCCTGGGCAACCACGAGTATGCGGCGCTGGGTTTGCAGTCGGTGGAACAATTCAACGAGGCCGCCAAGGCTGCTGCTGAATGGACACAGCAGACACTCAATGAAGACGCTGTGGCCATTATGGCCGACTTCGATCTTGACCGCGCCCTCGATGATATGTACCTGGTACACGCTTCACCGTTCGAGCCGAACCGATGGCACTACGTCTTTGCCGCTGAAGACGCCATCCGTGGATTCGGGCAGATGAAGCAGGATCTCGGTTTCTTTGGACATTCACATATTCCCATGATCCTGAGGGAAAGGCCGGACGCCCTTCCCCACGTGCGGGCTGGGCACACTTTCGCCGCCGATCCGGAAGGCCGCTATTTGATCAACGTCGGCTCGGTCGGACAGCCGCGTGACAATGACCCGCGTGCCTGCTACGTCGTCTATGAATCCGACGAGCGAGATATAGAATTTCATCGTGTCGAGTATGACATTGCGGCCGCTCAACGCAAGATGAGTAAAGCCAGTCTGCCGGAAACACTGATTAGCCGCCTGTCGGCAGGAACCTGAGAAGGGTAGGACATGAGCAAGTATTCTTCATACGTGCTTTTTCTTCTGATCTCCGTTTTTGTGGTGATCCTGTACGTTAACGATTTCGGTCCGCTGCAGAGCCTGCAGCAAACGATGACCGATCAGTTTGTCGCCATGACCACCCCCGAGGGCAACCGGCCGAATGTTGTCGTTGTGGCCATCGACGGCCGAGCTCAGGATGAGTACGGGTCCTGGCCATGGAATCGCGACCTGGCCGCCGATCTGCTCGCCGCTACGGCCTCCGGCGAACCGAAAGTGGTCCTGGCCGACTTCGATCTCAGCGAAAACGCCTATCAGGATTCCGCCGGCTTTACGGCCGTTTTGGCCGGGCAGCTTTCGTGGATGGAGAACGTCATCTTACCATACGACATCGTCCTGGCCACCTATCGCAGCAGCAAGACCAATAACCCTGATCATCTGTTCAATTACTCCCTGGCCATCGACAATCCGTTGGGTTTGATGGACGAGGACGCTAGCCTCCAGGTCAGAAAAGTGTTCTTACCGGCTGAGAAACTACTGGAACACGACCCATACCTTGGCTTCAATTACACGATGCCGGATGAGGATCGAGTACTGAGACATCAACCGTTGGTAATGAACTATGAAGGCTACTACTACCCGTCGATGTCGCTGCTGGCGGCTGCAATCTTTCTGGGAGTATCGCCTGACAACGTCAAGGTCATTGAGAATCAAGCGATCCATGTCGGTAGTCAACGTGTAATCCCTATCAATAACACCAGCGCCGGTTTTATCCGGCACTATTCCGCCACCGCTTTCAAGCGGTATTCGGCTGCAGAGGTTCTGCGGGACGGCTTTGATTTCGGTGCGCTCAAGAACAAGGTGGTCCTGGTGGCCGTGGACGATCCATCTGTAACTGAGACTTTCCGCACGCCGATCGAAGAAGCCACACCCAAGTACCTCGTTACGGCCAGCGCGATTGAAAACATCATCAATGAGAACCTGCTGGACGTAAAGGATGAACGTACCGGCCTGAATATGATTCTCCTGTTCTTAATGGGCGCGATTTGCGCTTTCGTTCTACCCCAGATTTCGCTGTTATATCGCCTCGTGATCCTGGTCGGCGGGTTGATATTGGTAGGAAACGTCAACTACTTCATGATAAGTTCCTTCAACATGGCGCCGACGACAGTCTATGTCGGCTTGGAACTGATCCTATTCATGGCCGCCGCGGCCATGCTCGAGTCCGGCTTGCTGGGCGACGCTGCCGAGAAAAGCAGTGCCAAAGCAGTCAAACCAAAAGCCGTAGCCAAGGGCGCATCCGTCCCGGGCAAGGGCCGGCCGACGCCGACCTCCGCTGTTCCCGTTCGCGAGATCGTTGCCGGCAGTAACGACCCGGAGAGTCAGGAGACTGCTATCCTCAGTATGGATGACAGCCATCCAGGTGTTGCCGACTATCAGGCTATCGACATCGATAACTCGGCCGACCAGACGACAGCCACACCAGCCGATGGTATCCAGCCATCGGCACACGATTCCATGGAGCGCACCATAGACGCCGACATCTCATTGGACGCCGACGCTGGTCCGGAGATCATCTCGCCCGAGCCGACTGAGTCAGGTTCCGAGAAGGCACCTGCGGAGTCATCGTCCAGCGCTGGTGAGGCTCCGGAGTCGCCTGATGACTCCGGTATATTCGACACGCCGTCAGGCGCCATGCCACTCCCGCAGCAAAGCGAACTCAAGAACCTGGGTCGTTATCAGATCACCGGTATCCTCGGCAAGGGCGCCATGGGCACAGTATACCGCGGTGTCGATCCGGCCATCAACCGGCCAGTCGCGCTCAAAACGATCCGGTTGGACTTCGTCACCGACCCGGAGGAGATGGCCGAACTTAAAGAACGACTCCACCGGGAAGCGCAGGCGGCCGGTAAACTCTCGCATCCCAACATTGTCACTATCTATGATGTAGGAAGTGAGGGCCACCTTCAGTACATCGCGATGGAATACCTCGAGGGGCGTACTCTTGAGGATATGATCAAGAAGAAGACCAAATTCAACTACCGGATCATCGCTGAAGTCATAATGCAGATCTGCTCCGCTCTGGAGTACGCCCACCAGCAAGGCATCGTACATCGAGATATCAAACCGGCCAACATCATGATTCTGAAAGACTACCGCGCCAAGGTCATGGATTACGGCATCGC
>JAUWMW010000083.1 GCA_030612965.1 bacterium | reverse complement strand
ATTGCGCGCTCAATATCGTCTTCAGTTGTAAACTTGCCGGTGGAGAACCTGATCGTACCCATGGCATACTCATCAGGTATAGCCATGGCAACCAAAGTCGGTGAGACGTCGATGGAATCGGAATGGCAGGCCGCACCCGCTGAGGCCGCCACGCCGTCTAATTCATCAAGCAGCATGTTGGCTTCGATGTTGGGAAAGCTCAAGCTTAGCGTATTTGGCAAACGCTGCTCAGGGTGGCCGTTGAGTTTGACTGCCGGGAAGCGCTTTCTTAGGCCGCTATACAACTGGTCGCGCAACTTCCGCATGTGAGCCATGTTTTTCTCCATGCCTTGCCTGGCAACCTCGCACGCTTTGCCCAATCCGACGATTTCCAGAACGTTCTCCGTTCCCGCACGCAGATTCTGCTCATGATCGGCTCCATGCACCAACTTTTCGAGTTTTACGCCGTGCCGGATATACAACGCTCCGATGCCTTTTGGCGCATATAGCTTATGGCCTGCCACCGTCAGCAGATCTACCCCCAGCTCTTTCACATCAGTCGGGATCTTTCCCACAGACTGGGCCGCGTCCGTGTGCATGAGAACACCATGTTTTTTGGCGATCCCCGCAATTTCCGCAACCGGCTGGATGGTTCCGACCTCGTTATTGGCGTGCATAACAGTTACCAGGATAGTCTGCGGCGAAATAGCATTTTCCAGAGCTTCCAAATCCACCACGCCAAACTCATCCACCGCAACGTAGGTAACTTGAAAGCCGTGGTGCTCGAGATATTGGCAGACTTCGGAGACCGCAGGATGTTCGATTGAGGATGTAATGATATGATTACCTTTTTCGCGGTTGGCAAACACCACACCCTTGATGGCGTAGTTGTTTGACTCGCTGCCGCCGCTGGTGAAGACAATTTCATCGGCGTCGCAGTTCAGCAGTTCCGCTACCTGCTTGCGGGCTTTTTCAACCGCCAGCTTGGCCTGTACGCCGTACCAGTGCATGCTCGAGGGGTTGCCGAAGTACTCCTCCAAGTAAGGGCGCATGGCTTCAACTACAACCGGGTCGAGAGGCGTAGTGGCGTTGTAGTCTAAGTAGATAGGCTTCATCTTTGTATTCTCCTTGCTTCTCTGCTTATCGCCGGTTAGGAACACGTCCTTCTGTTACCCCTGATCGGGATAACCAATGATTATGTGGTTTCGGGATATACCTGCTTTCTGCTCATATTGCTTCACGAATAACGTTTTACGCATAAATGAAGTTGCCCAAAGCTCAATTTGGGCGAAGCATAGCGAAACCATATGCCCGCTGTTAGCCGAAGTTGATTTAGCTTCTTCTAAACAACTTGCTGTACGTAAATTTGATAAATGCTTTCCAGTTCTGCATCCATAGAGCAAAGAGAGCAAAGAATACACCTACGAGACCCGCGGTACCGGCTCCGACTGGACAACCAACCTGTCCGCAAAAAGGACATACAGCGGACATCGCATACAATGCTGAACAGGCGAACCAACAACCAAAGAAATGAAATAGACGACCAAGAATCGGGTGCTTCTTAACTACATGGGCTTCGATTGTTGTTCGTAGTAACTTTGTGTCTTCATATGTCATATCGCCAAGCGGTTTCGGGATTGTATACTTGTGTGCGTGGTTTTTGCCAAGACGAACAGTTACATCCGTGACTATTGAAGGACATTGTTCTCCGTTACATTCACGCTCACTGGCAGTTACCGTTGTTCCTTTGGGAAAATTAAAAGCTTTTACAATCCAACGTCTTAGTTGCTGATTATTATTGGTAGTGGTTTCTTCTGTCATATGCTGATGCCTATTTCATAATCTCAATCACGCCTAAGCGAATATAATAGCATCTCAGAGCACGAGATCAAACACAATATCCGGTGACCGTCACATTACATTTCTGATCGGTAAGTATCAATCAGCGTGAAAATTGTGGTTGGCGTACGTCCCCGTGCACCGATAGCTTTTCGGGGTGAACGCGGTAGACGAGGACGTCCAGCGCGCACAACATCAAGCTACCACAAAGTTGACCGGCCGGCAGATGTGGACATCTGCCGAGCACAGAATCTCCGTCATACTGACGAAAGACAGCATCCAGCATCTCTTGTAGGTCAGGAGGCCTGTCCTCCTAACGCCCGTCACGATCACAGGGGTCTTGACCTACGGGAACTAGATACCGGATCAAGTCCGGCATGACAGGCAAGCCTGTTTTTCGCGCCTCGCGCGCGGGCGACCTTATGGTGAGCCGAGTCAAACCATGAGATCGTGGCAGAGATGGACATCTGCCGCCCGCTGAGGACATCACAAAACGGGTGGTGTCGGGCGACCCCGCCCGACACCGGGGTTCCAACTCACTTGCTGTCAGGCGAGTCGCCTGACAGCACCTGCGACATGACGCTTTGTGCTCGCGTGATCTTCAGATCGCGCGGGATAGAGATTTGAAAGTTGCATCGTTCCACGCAATTTCTCTTCTTGGAATCACAAAAGTGAACACGTAGTTATACAAAGGTGAACGTCATGCTGAGTAATATAAGAGACTACCTGATTGAACAGGGAATTCCCGATGAGTGGGCCGGCGCCCTCGGCTGGTTTGCACTGGCGGTAGCGGTGATCATCGCGGCCTGGTTGGCCCATTTTGCAGCCCATCGCATTCTGCTGGTCGCGGTGTCGTACGTCGTGAAACGAAGCCGCACCCGTTGGGATGATATCCTGTTGGAGCACCACTTCTTCTCGCGTCTCTCACACCTGTCGCCAGCTTTGGTTATCTACTTTGCCGCCTATCTGTTTGAGCCGGTAGCGGGCATCATCCAGAGGTTCTCCACCGTCTACATGGTACTGGCTGGACTGCTGGTCGTGAACGCCTTCCTCAATGCCGTGGTGCACATCTATCGCTCGCATGAAGCCTCGCGCGATCGCCCCATCAAGGGATACGTTCAGGTAGCCAAGATCATACTGTTCATCTTCGTCGGCGTGTGGGCCGTAGCCATGCTGCTCAACCGCGATCCCACCGGTATCCTAACTGGACTGGGCGCCATGACGGCGGTGTTGATCCTGGTGTTCAAGGATTCGATTCTCGGGTTTGTGGCCAGCTTGCAACTTTCGATGAACGACATGGTGCGCATCGGCGACTGGGTCGAGATGCCCAAGTACGGCGCCGACGGTGATGTGATCGACGTCAGTCTGCACACGGTCAAAGTGCAGAACTGGGACAAGACCATTACCACCATTCCCGCGTACGCTTTGATCTCCGATTCGTTCAAGAACTGGCGCGGAATGAGCGAGTCGGGCGGTCGACGCATCAAGCGCGCCATCCATATCGACATGAACAGCATACGCTTTTGCGATGCCGCCATGTTGATGCGGTTCGAGAAGTTTCAACTTGTCAGGGACTACCTTGCAAGCAGGCGAAAGGAGATCGCCGAGTACAACGCTGCGCAGGGTGTCGACACATCGGAGATCATCAACGGTCGCAACCTGACCAATATCGGGATGTTTCGCGCCTACATCATGGCCTATCTGCACGCACATCCGAAGATCCATCAGGAGATGACTTTCCTGATCCGGCAACTGCCCCCCGGCGAGCACGGCCTGCCGATTGAAATCTACGTGTTCTCCAACGATCAGGACTGGATAGCCTACGAGGGAATACAGTCGGACATCTTCGACCACTTGCTGGCGGTGGTTCCCATGTTTGGCTTGCGCGTTTTCCAACGCCCGTCCGGTGCCGACTTGCAGGCGCTGGCGGGACGGGTCTGACAACCGTTATGACATAGGAATCGCTCCAGCCGAAGCTTATCAAGAAACCGTGGAACCTTGAGCAGTCGGCTGTGGTTAAAGACTCGACAGCTTTGATTCGACATTCTTGTGAAGCCCGTTGGCGATCCTCCTCCCGCGCCGGCGGGCTTCCCCTTATTGCAATCCATAAGCAGGTTGCGTAACATCTTACCTCATCACCAGTTTGCCGCATCACCTAATGTTATGGTTCGCCCGGTCGAGAGATCCGGTTCTGCCGGACGCTATTGCCGAACGTCTGATCCGTAAAAAAGACTTGTTAAATCCAATATCTTCCATATTTTCATCTGCAGGTTAGTTAACAAGCCGGTCTGCGGGCGGGCGACAGGCAGCCAATTACATCTCGGAGGTTGATACATCATGGTGGTCACGCTAAGCAAACTCCTGGTACTTGCTCTGGGGGGGTTACTGATAATGGGGGCCGGCGGTAACGTTTCGGCAGCCAATAACGTCGAGGTTTTCGTCGACTTTGATGGTGACGGGTTCGACGACAATGAATCCGACGTCAACAAGGACGGCGTGCCGGACCTGGTAGTTCCGGTTGAAGCACCTCAGATGTTGGTTTCGGCCGGTGACATTTTCGGTGGCGGGACTGCAACCGCGCCAGCCAAGGCATCTAAGAAGACCAACGCGCAACGTTTCGCGCTGCGTATGTTCTCGACCCGCGCCCAGTGCATCAGCCGCTGCGGGCTGAAGGCTGGATTCCCCGATGAGCAAGGCACCGGTACGGCAGCCGGGTCGGCAGCTTGTCCGGGGGGTGTTTGCGGCATATGAGTGGGCTCATCATTGACCGAAGCGCTGTGGCTTGGCTCGGCGCACTGTTTGTCTTGATTGGCGTCTTCTCAGCTCACGCCAATGTGGCGCTGGAAATCGGCGCAACGGAAGGATACAACGGCAACCTGTTTGATGTCGCAAATCGCACCACCGACTATTCAACCGGCGCGAATTTCGCCCTGAAGTACTATCCGCTGAGTAATCTCGAGTTGTCCGGGACGGGTGATTACACTAAGTATAAGGAAACAGATGCACTCTCCAGTTTCAGCCGTGGTGCGAAAGCTGTTTTCATTCCAACCGGCGCCAGTGCGCGTTTGTCTGCCCACATAGAGAGCAAGTTCAATCGCCAGTCGTATGAAGGTGACAGCCTCCAGCGCTACAATACGAACACATACGAAGTACTGAGCGCCCTTGGCTATCAACTCAATCCCCGAACGCATCTGCGGGGCAGTGCCTCATGGCGGTTCACGAACTACACCGAAACGGTGGCCGGCGACGGCGTTATTAACGACAAGATCGATTTGGATCTTATAGCCGGCGCCAACTGGAACGTTTTTGGCTCCAATGTTCTCGATATCGAATGGGGCATGCTTCAGACTCGCTACGACGAAGACACAATAGCCGTGCGTGCTAATGAGGTTACAATCACTATCGATACTCTGGTAGAATCTTATGGTCGCCATGTTCGCACCTTCTATTTCTCCCCTACTTTCTCCCGACCACTGGGCGATAGAAGCGGCCTGAATATCACTTTAGCTTATCGCAACTTCGTTTCGGGCGAGGATGTGACAGTACGAGGGGCAGCATCCGGGGTTTTGGACCCGCTGTCATCTCTGTACGAGGGCTTCGGCGGGTTCTTTAAGGTTAAGACTTTTCTGATTCCACGAATAATCACGGAATTTGGGGTGGGCTACTGGGACAAGACACACCTCAAAACTGAAGAGCAGGTTTGGAGACCCCATCCGGTTTTCCCGGGCGATTCTCTGCTGGTTTATGAGGCAACAGATCGCGAGGACGATCAATCACGAGCTTACTTGACGGTCACAGTACCATTTCCGGACGGGTCCGGGTGGTTTCTACATCGAGCCCTCGGCCAAAGTCTCTTATCGTGACAACTCCTCGACCCATGAGCTTTACAACTACTATGGCTGGAACATTTCGGTGGGGCTGTCGCTGAAACGGTGAGGCAAGCGGGTTTTTGCACTTGACATAATCGATAAAATGGATATATTTTACCCATTGTAACTCGTTGTCCTAAGTAAAGAGAAGACTAACGAATCTTTAACCAAGAGGCCTATAGGAAGAGGAAGCAACTATGAGAAGCGGTATTAGGTTAACGGTCAGCTTCATCCTGATTGCGGCGTTGTTGATCACTCCCGCGGCTATGGCGATTGATGCCACACCGGCGCCAGAGTACAACGGCGATCCTATCGAAATCGTCCAGCCGGTAGCGAGCGGCGGCGACAGGGACACGTATCAGGGCACCCTGAGAATCTTCATGAGTGAGCCGGAATCGCGGTACACAGATCAGGGTGGCAAGAAGTACGAGTTCGGTTTTCTTCGCTTTGCCGATGTCGTAGGGCTGAACATCAACACCGGCGAGGTATACACCCACGAGGTTACATGGGACGCCAGCAACGCGGGATTCACCGGCGTTGATCCGGATAACATCGTAGCTCAGGCGGTCTGTTTCGACCCTACTCCCCACACGAACTACTCGGGATCCGCCCAGTGGCGCTCCGTTCTTTGCCTACTGGGCTGACGCGGCCGCTCAGGCAGCACCGGGAGTGCCAGGGCAGGATTTCAAGAGTGTTGACTTCACCCACACCGTGTTCATCGAAGAATGTACCCAAAAGTACTGAGGGGGCTGTCCCCCAGCGCGGGTCGCGCTGGCTAATCTTTACAACGCAGGATCGTATAATTTCCTGTACACTGCTCTCGTGCTCAGTCACAATACGTACGCAAACCAACGGACTTTGGAATTCAACCGGGCCTGGACTCCGACCATCTACTCTGACGGCGGAGAGGATCTGTACATCGGCAACTCCGAGACGTCCATGCGCATTATGATCGGCAATGGCCACCAGCGAGCAGTGGCTCCGCTGGACCTGATCGTAAAAATGGAACAGGTCGGCAGCGATTCCTACGACATCACCGTACGCATCGGCAACGAAGTCCCGGCCAACAACGATCCAGCCGCTGCGGCTGTCGACGCTGGTCCTACGTTCGGTGAGGACGGAGTAGAGTATGACTTCGAGTCCACTACCACCGATCCCGACGCCGACGAACTGTACTATCAGTGGGACTGGGGTGACGGCAGGGACCTCAGCGAGTGGATGGGTCCGTACGCTTCCGGTGAAACCTGCACCGCTTCTCATTCCCGGCCGGAAGGCGACTTCGACATCAAGGTCAGGGCCAAGGATGATTGGGAGGCCGAAACAGAATGGTCCGCAGCCTACTCCATACACCTCCAGTGCTGTATCGTGCGCGGCAATGTTGACGATGATCCCTCGGGAGGTATCGATATCGGGGACCTTGTCATGCTGGTTGACTACATGTTTTCCCAGGGTCCGCCGCCGCCCTGTCCGGGCACGGCCAACATCGACGGCAGTTGCTGCGTTAACCCACCGAATGAGACTCTATCGGACATCGACATCGCCGATCTTGTCATGCTGGTTGACTACATGTTCTCCGGTGGTCCGCCGCCTCCGAATTGCGTCCCGTAAGTTGATCGGATAGTTATGTAATCACAGACCGCTCCTGTTCGTCAGGAGCGGTCTTTTTGTTGTAGGGAACGATGCTCGGTCGGACTCCGTTATCGCCGCGTTGCCTCATTGCAGGATGTTACCGAAGGTATTGGTGGTCTCAGATACGTTGCCTCACATTAGAGGTTACTGTGACCATTCTGAAGATATGCTTCAGTTGTCTCTCAATTTGTTGTTTCAGAAGGAAGGGGTCAAGTGATTGGTGTTGTTTTCTGAGAGTGTCTTTTTCTTCTTGGGAGAGGTGTTCTGATTCTATCAGTCTTTGGAATGGTGTTTTTGGCGTATCGTATTTCCTGTAGTATTTGCTGTTGATCCGTTTCTTTTCCATGAGTTTGTGAGTTGGGCCGAAGTGGTTTTGTAACAGGCTCCAGTGTTTGGCGTAGAGGTTGTTGATGAGTTTGACCAGTTTGTGGTTGTCGAGTCGGTCGTAGCCCAGCAGATGTCGGACATAGGTCCAGTTTTTTTGTTCGACGTGGGCATTGTCGTTTTTCTTGTAGGGTCGCGATCGGGTAAACCTCACTTTTGGTTTGTGGTCGGTAAAATACCCGAGCAGATGGTGGTTGAGGAACTCCGAACCGTTGTCGCAGTCGAAGCCTTTGAGTTCAAAGGGAAGGTCGGTTTCGATGTTTTTGATTTGTTCGATAACACCGGTTGCGCCGTTGTTCCAGGTGGCTCGGGCTTCGGTCCAGCCGGTGTGGATGTCGGTTAAAGTGAGGCTCCAGATGAAATCGCCGGCCAGTGAGTTACCGCAATGAGCGACGGTGTCGGCTTCCATGAAACCGGGCTGGGAGATATCCCAGTTGTGGGTGCGGATAGGTATCTGGTTTCTAAGCAAGCTGCCTGGTTTGGTGGCACACATGCCTCTGGGGCGAGTTTTGGCGCGTGTTTTAGCCAGGAGGCGATCAATGGTTGCGGCGCTGACTGACAGAAGTTGATCTTTTGTCCTGGCCGACAGTCTCCCGTGGTTCCGCTCGTAGAACGGCAGCCACAAGGGTATGGCCGCCACCAGTTTCTTTGAGCACATCTGATCGGTAGCCAGCCAGATTCGCTTGAGAGCCCCCAGAAACTCGGGTGAGTGGTAGAGAGGTTTTCGTCCCGGTCGTTTTGTCGGCCCTCTTTTGCGTTGATTCAGCAACCGAATAGCGTGTTTACGATGATACTTACAGACAGCACAAAACTCCCTGAGAATGAGTCCCTTCTCTTCCCTGGAGGCTACTAAATAGCGTGGCAGTATCGCGTCCAGGAATTCCTGTTTGGAATCTCCACTCATAATCGCGTCTCCTTTCGGTAACATCAATTA
>JAUWMW010000033.1 GCA_030612965.1 bacterium | reverse complement strand
ATATGGAATGCTGCTGTCTTTCAAGGCCAGGGCCAGATCGGCGCCGGCCAGCCCATAGCCGCCGATTATGATATGATCACGCATCTTTCGCCCGCTTTCCGCGGCATCTTCCGCGGTCGATACATCCAACAGACGGGTGAGTACGCCAAGTTTTCCGGCGCCTGCCGCGATAGTCGGAGCAAGGGCGATCAGGACGGGGGTCACCAGCATCGATAGTATGGCGGCGGCCATAAGGTTGCTGGCAAGTGGGCCGTCTATCAACCGGTGAGATACGGCGAGACCTATTAGCACAAAAGCAAACTCTCCCACCTGAGCCAGCGCCATGGCCGCCTTTGCGGTAACCCGGATCGGAAGTCGCATCAATGACCCGGTCAAGAAAACAACGATGAACTTCCCGAGAACTATACCCACAAACAGCAATAGTATCGAGACCATATTCTCCAGAAGATACTGCGGGTCGAGCAACATGCCGATCGAAACGAAAAACAGTGAGGCAAACACCTCTCGAAAAGGTATAATGTCCGCCATCGCCTGATGGCGGTACTGGCTTCCCGCCATTATCAATCCCGCCAGAAAGGCTCCCAGGGCCAGCGATATTCCGGCCCGTGATAAAATCCAGGCCGTTCCGGCGCAGATCAACAGGCTGGTCATTATGAAAACATGTCTCTGGCGCGTCTTCGCCACCAGATTCATCAACCTCGGAGTGATCAGGCGAGCGGCCAGCACGGTAACGACAATAATCGCGGCCGAGTGAACAAGGGTCATGGCCGGCCCTGGGGAATCGCCGCCGGAACCCGCCAGGAGAGGGACCGACAGGATCATAGGTACCACACAAAGATCCTGGAAGATAAGCACGCCGAGGGTAATCCTGCCGTGCGGCGCGTCTATCTCTCCGCGCTCTTCCAGATCCTTGAGCACGATGGCGGTACTGGATATCGCCACCACAAAGCCCACAAACCAGGCCTCCTGCGGTGTCAGACCGACCAGCCTGGCGACCATGTAAGCCGCCACCAGACTGAGAACCACTTGAAGGGTTCCGGCGATAAGAATCGGTCTCCACAGGCGCTTCAGACGATCCATCGGAAGCTCCATACCGATACCGAACAACAGGAGCGCCACCCCGATCTCGGCCAGCCTTTCCACCTGATGGATATCACTGATAAGGCCGAACCCCTGCGGGCCGGCCAGGATACCGGCCACTACGAATCCCGCTATGGCAGGCAGACGGAACTTGTGGGCGGCTGTCACAATGATGACACCAAGGCCGAAAATCACAACCAGGTCTTTCAAGTAGTACGACTCACCCATAGAGAGAATCAACGCATGCGGGTTGCCGGTGTCAAGAAACAGTTCGCACGGAGTCAGTAGCTCCGAAAACACAAAAATGTCCTCAAACCTCCTTGCGGGTGTGATCCGAGGCTGTATATTCGGACCTCAAAAGATGAAACAACGTTTCCGATTATTGTAGTCGCCACGCGACCGGAGGAACCATGGAATACCGTATTGAGACCGACACTATGGGGGAAATGAAAGTACCCGCCGACAAGTATTACGGCTGCCAAACAGCTCGATCACTGACCAACTTTCGCATCGGCACCGAGACGATGCCGCGCGAGATCATCCGCGCCATGGGTATCCTCAAAAAGGCGGCCTGCCTGGTCAATATGGATTTGGGAAAGATGCCGAAGGAAAAAGGTGATTTAATCACCAAAGCGGCCGACGAGGTGATCGACGGAAAACTCGATGACCATTTCCCGCTGGTAGTCTGGCAGACAGGCTCGGGGACGCAGAGCAATATGAACTCCAACGAAGTGATCTCCAACCGCGCGATCGAACTGGCCGGCGGCAAGCTCGGTAGCAAGGACCCTGTCCATCCCAACGACCACGTCAACATGGGACAATCGTCGAACGATACCTTCCCGACTGCTATGCACATCGCCGCCGTCGAGGAGATCCATCGCCGTTTGATCCCAATGATCACCCAACTGCGCGACACGCTGGCGAAGAAGTCCGAGGGGTTCAAAGACATCATTAAGATCGGCCGTACTCATCTGATGGATGCCACGCCGCTGACCCTGGGGCAGGAATTCTCAGGCTACGCCGCCGCTCTCAGTCTTGGGCTGGATCGAATCGACGACTGTCTCAAACGGCTCTACCCGCTGGCGCTGGGCGGCACCGCCGTCGGCACCGGATTGAACGCGCATCCGGAGTTTGCCGAGCGGTCGGCCAAGGCAATCGCCGAAATCACCGGCAAGCGGTTCGTGACGGCGCCCAATAAGTTCGAGTCGCTGGCGACGCATGATGCTATCGTGGAAGCGTCGGGCGTGATGAAGACCTTGGCTTGTTCGCTGATGAAGATCGCCAACGATATTCGCTGGCTCGGATCGGGCCCGCGCTGCGGTATTGGCGAATTGAACCTGCCGGCCAATGAGCCGGGTTCGTCGATCATGCCGGGCAAAGTCAACCCGACTCAGTGCGAGGCGATGACAATGGTCTGTGCGCAGGTGATCGGCAACGATGTCGCCGTGAACGTCGGCGGCGCGTCGGGCAATTTCGAGTTGAACGTTTTCAAGCCGGTGATGATCTACAACCTGCTCCAGTCGATTCGGTTGATCGCTGATTCGTGCGAGATGTTCGATGAGAAGTGCGCCGTCGGTCTGGAACCAAACGAGGCTGCCATCCAGAAGCACCTGACCAACTCCCTGATGTTAGTCACGGCGTTGAATCCGCATATTGGTTATGACAATGCCGCCAAAGTCGCCAAAAAAGCACACGCCGAAGGCACCACGTTGAAGGAAGCCGTGGTCGCGCTCGGACTCTTGACCGAGGAAGAGTTCGACGAAAAGGTGCGGCCTGAGAAGATGATCGGCCCACGGGCGTAAGGGGGAGGGCCATTGCAATGGTGTCATGCTTCGACTGCGCTCAGCATGACAGTATTTGCGCCCGGATCACGAAGAACATTATAGCCTGTCACCCCGGCGGTTTTAACAGTAGGGCAGGAGCCCTGCGCCTGCCGTTCTCCATTACTACATACCTTCAGGGTTGATGGATCCCGCTGGCAGTGCCTGGTCTGCTTGCGGATTCAGATAGCTCAGCGACAGAAGATCGGTGTCATAGTATATACCCGTTTTCGTTCTCCTACCGACTTTGGGAGGCGTGTTTGAGATTGCCATAAGTGCAGACACCGAACCATACCGTGGACTGGCCCACCGTGATTGCAACTTAAGACCCAGCTCTTGCCTGAGTTCGTCATCCTTAAAGTCCAGATTCTCCAGGAAAAACACCGAGACGACTCTGGGGTGATTGAGATTCGGATTAGTCCTTGACTTCTTCCGCAGTGCATTGAGAACATCGGCCATAATCACTCGGTTGCACCCCACACGATGCGGTTTAGGCTCGCGACTTGTGCACTCAACATAGAAGATCGATCCGTTGAAATGGTGAACTCTAAGGTCCGATTCTGAGAGTTGACCGACATTTGGCAGCCATCTGACTACCCTGTGATGTTTGTCGAAATGTATGCAGGAACGAAACTCAAACAGTAATCCTAATACATGATTCTCAGCACATAGTCTCTTACTTACAACTTGCTGTATTCTGTGGTCGGAGAAATCGCTTCTGAACGATCTCAACGCCTGGGCGTAAGTAGCCAAGATTATGACCTCATTTGGCACCGGATTAGGCTTTCCGCCAATCGACCAGGAATCATATGCTTGGAACATCGGGCTGAGGTAGTGGGTCGAATGAAGTCGCTGGCTACGGTCCCCCATGATATGTCGCAAGAACCTAACAAGTAAGTCTATTTCATCAATTCGTATTGCTTTGTTCCAGTTTGCCAATGCCCTACCTCGCTATTCCAAGTGACCGTGTCCTTTCCATCCCTTCACCATCTATAATAGTCGTTTTGGGATAGGGTTGCAAGAGACCGGACGAAACAGTGGCGGCAGCATCGCGGGGATGCTGCCCTGTTAATGCGCAACCTCATTTATCGCTGGCGTTTCGGTCGGCACTATTTATATTGCCCGACATGACCGAGGAAGTGTTTGCCAGAATCGAACGGGGTGAGTTCTTTTTGATCGCGGGACCGTGTGTGGTTGAGTCGGAGTTGCTCTGTCTGCAAGTAGCCGAGACGGTCGCCGAGTTGGCCCAGCGGCATAATCTGCCGTACATCTTCAAAAGTTCCTACACTAAGGCCAACCGCACTTCGGCGGACTCTCCCACCGGACCAGGTCTGGACGGAGGCTTGCGCATCCTTGAAAAAGTCAAGACGGAAACCGGCCTGCCGGTACTGACCGATGTTCACGAGACGGCTGAAGTCTCAGCGGTCGCCGAAGTGGCCGACGTCATGCAGATTCCGGCCTTTCTTTGTCGGCAGACAGCACTGATACAGGCTGCGGCACAAACCGGACGTTGGGTCAATATCAAGAAGGGTCAGTTCATGGCGCCCGAGGACATGGCCAACGCGGTGGCCAAGGCAGGCACTGCCAAAGTCATGCTGACCGAGCGCGGGACGACGTTTGGTTATCACAACCTGGTAGTAGATTTTCGTGCGCTCTTGATAATGAAAGAGACCGGCCGACCGGTTGTGTTCGATGCCACCCATTCGCTGCAACTTCCCAGCGGCGGGGCGGGAGTGTCGAGCGGTCGACCGGAGTTCGTTATCCCGATGGCGAAAGCAGCCGTGGCTATCGGCGTCGACGGCCTGTTTGTCGAGACGCATCCAAAACCATCTGAAGCGCTGTCCGACGCCGGTGTCATGCTGCCGCTTGATGAGATAGCAGCCCTGTTGGATGCTGTTACCAGAATAAGAGAAGCAACTAAGTGAGACATACATGGCTCGACTGACGCGAGATCAGTTTGTAAAGCGCCTGAAGAGCGTCAAGCTATTGGCGCTTGATGTTGACGGTGTGCTGACTGACGACAGCATCTACTTCGGCCCGGACGGTTTCGAACTCAAACGGTTCAATATCTCCGACGGTTTTTTCATGGCCCTGTCGATGCGGTCCGGCCTGGAGTTGGCAATTGTGTCGGGACGCTATTCGGCCGCCACCGACACTCGCATGAAGGACCTCGGTATCAAGCATGTTCTGCAGGGCAAGAAGGATAAGATACTCCAGGTCCAACCTCTCCTTGAGGAACTCGACCTTGATTTCTCCGAGATAGCTTTTGTCGGCAACGAACTTCTGGATATTGGTCTGGCCCGGCGATCCGGTCTGTCGATTGCTGTCGCCGACGCTGCGCCCGAGCTGATCGAGGTGGTCGATTATGTGACCGAGAAAAACGGCGGCTGTGGGGCGGTGCGGGAAGTGATCGAAGCATACTTCAAGGCAGTAGGTAAGAACCCTCTGGATATGATCGAATGACCGAGTTGAGAAAATACGCGCAGGAAGTAATCAGATCCGAGGCGGCTGCGGTGGAGGCTCTGGCCGAGCGGCTCGATGAAAATTTCGAACGAGCGGTAGACGCGATCCTCGAGTGCAAAGGCCGCGTGATCGTAGCCGGCATGGGCAAGTCAGGGTTGATAGGCAAGAAGATTGCAGCTACGTTCAACTCCACCGGGATCGCGTCGTTCTTCCTGCACCCGGCTGAGGCGCTTCACGGCGATCTGGGACTTATGCGCAGCGACGACATCCTCCTGTTGGTATCCAAGTCCGGACGCATGGGTGAAAGTGCGATGTTGGTCTCAGCGGCCCGTCGCCTGGGCGTGGCCATGATTTTGCTGGGCGGCAGTATGACCAGTGAACTGGCCGACCGCGCCGATATCGTTCTGGACTGTTCGGTGGATCATGAGGCCTGTCCTAATAATCTTGTGCCGACGTCTTCATCGACGGCAGCCCTGGTGATGGGTGATGCGCTGGCGCTGGCTTTGTTGAAGGCACGCCGGTTTGGCCCGGATGACTTCGCCGACCTGCACCCGGGTGGTTTTCTGGGTCAACGTTTGCTGGTGCGCGTTTCGGAGTTGCATCATACCGGCGAGGCGCTGCCGCTGATCGAGCCACAGGCGTCTATGAAAGAGATGATTCTCAAGATGACCTCCTGCCGACTTGGTTGTGTCTTGATGAAGGACAAACATGGCTGTCCCGCAGGTATCTTCACCGACGGCGACCTGCGTCGCGTAGTCGAAAAACAGGCCGACTTCTTGAGCATGACGGCATCTGAGGTTATGCAAACAGCCCCCAAGACTGTCGCAGCCGACGCCCTGCTCGACGCGGCGCTGGCAATTATGGAAAAACACTCGATCACGCAGTTGGCAACGGTTGATGAATCCGGTCGGCTGGTCGGGATCATCCATCTGCATGATATCCTGAAATCCAAACTGGTCTGACTATGAGGCTGGGCAAACGGCTCAAACATAGCGCGACCTACTTCCTGGTCCGTGCGTTGACAGGCCTGTTCAATCGCCTGCCACGGCGCCTGGCATTGTTCCTGGGCGCTATGGCCGGACTGACGGCCTGGCGGCTGTTGCCAAAAGACCACTACAGGATTGCCCGGCACTTATCATTGGTCTACGGTGATAACCTCACTACCGAGGAGCTAACAAATATCGGTTGTCGGTTCTTTATCAATTCCGGCAAGAACGTCGTCGATTTGCTGAGATGCACAAAGCATTACAATAGCGAGATTGCACCGCTCATTTCCGTCGACGGTCTCGAACATTTTGACGAGGCATACAAGCGGGGTAATGGCGTTATCGGAATCTCCGGGCATATCGGCAACTTCGAACTGCTGGGAGTCTACTTTGCATCGTTAGGTTACCGGGCCGCCGCTATCGGTCGCGAAATGTATGACCGGCGACTGGACGAACTGCTGGTGGCACAGCGTCAGGCTTTGGGTGTGACCAACATCGCAACCACCGCCTCACCGTTGCGCTTTGTGAGATGGCTGAAGGAAGGCGGAGTGTTGGGAGTACTGATAGACTTCGACTCCATCAGTATCCGCAGTGAGTTCGTGCCGGTTTTCGGGCGACCAGCCCTGACGCCGGTGGGTCAGACCATTCTCGGACTGAAGACGGGCGCTGCTTTTGTCCCGGTGGCCTGTGTGCGAACAGAGGACAATCGCTACCGCGTCATTGTCCGACCGGAGATCAAGATCAGACCCAGCGATGACTTCGATCGTGATGTCATAGCTGTTACCACCGCCTGCAGCAAAGAACTTGAGAAAATCATCGTCCAGTACCCGGACCAATGGATCTGGCTGAAAAACCGCTGGCTGACTCCCCCTTCGTATAGGACTTGACAAACGGCTGTATATTCCGAACTTACCCGCCGATATACGTATAAGAAAGCGAATGTAATGCGAACGGTACTGCTAACATATTTGATATTCATCCTGGTGCTCATGGCCGGGTGTGTGATCGACGAGTCATCGCAATCCGGACCAGACAGTGATGCCGACAGCAGCCAACTGCCTGGCACCGAACTCAAGAAGGCTAAGATTTTCCTGTATGACGGCGGTCGCATTACCACCGAAATCCTCTCGGAGCGCATTGTTGAGTACGAGCCGCTCGACTCCTCCATGTCCTACGGCGTGCACGTCACTACCTATGATTCCACGGGCAAAGCCGCCGGCTGGGTCATAGCCGACTCAGCCATAGTGCGCGAGAAAACCGGCCTGTTGGATCTGTTCGGCCATGTCATTCTGGTCAATCAGAGGGGAACCCGGCTCAAGACCGACTATCTCCACTGGAACTCGGAAACCGACCGGATGGATACGGAGTCGTTTGTCGATATTCAGAGAGGTGAGGATTGGGTGACCGGCTGGGGACTCGAGGCCGACGGCAACCTCAACTGGTACCATATCAAGAGGGTGAAGGAAGTCCACGGCAACCTGTCGAACATCGGCGCTTTCGGCGAACCGTAAGCAACGACTCTGCTCATGGTGAGGGAAGATGGATTCCCGCCTTCGGAACCTTCCAAAAACTATCGGGCGGTGGTTGTTTCTTTGCTGTGGGCGGCAGACGTCCTCGTCTGCCCCTTGATTACCCTAGGTACGTCCTTCAAACGGGCAGACCGGGAGGTCTGCCGCGCACAATATCATGGGTTTTTGGTAAGTCCCCTTCGCGGGAATGACAGAAGGGGCGCGCGTAGCGCAAGAAACAGGGATCCTGCCCTACTGCATCTGCAGCGCTAGGCGCGAAAAACAGGCTTGCCCGTTGGCGGCTTGACCATGCTACATCCTGAAAATCACCGACTCGCGCTCGAACCACTTCTTGCAAAACACCAGGCTCAGCGCAGCCAGGATAGAGTTCGACAAAAGCGCTACGATCACATAGTTCCACATGATCGTCCCTGAGATTGCTTCTTTCATAATCAGGCTGGCGTTCACCACCGGAATCATCGCCAGCGTGTAGTCGAGTTCCACGCCCGGCAGGATCGAGACAACAGCCGGCAGGATCACCGCCATATTCAAGGCCGTCACGTAACTCTGGGCCTCCTTGAACGAGCGCGCAAAAATCGACACCGATAACAATACCCCGGCGAATATGCCTACCAGCGGCAGCACGACCAAGACTATCAGGACAATGGTGCTCGCTTCAAACTCCATCGCTAACATGCTGCCTACCTGCGCTACCAATTGGTCGACCATGTACTTCATAGAGAACACCAGGCTGCCCAGCGACAACAGCGCCGCCACCAACCCGGTAAAGACAACAACCATGTACTTTCCCATCACGAACTCGATCCTGGCCGCTGGTGACACCAACAGCGTCTCCAGGGTGCCGCGTTCTTTCTCGCCGGCGGTCAGGTCGATAGCCGGGTACATAGCGCCCATGAAACACATGATGATGATCAAATACGGCAGCATCATTCCCAGCTTTTCACCGACCATCTTTTGCATCGGGGCAACGTTCTCTCGATTGACCTCAAATGGTTCGAGGATAGCGACACTAACGTCACGCTCGGTCAGGCGGTGTTCGATCAACAGAGCCCGGTAGTCATCCAGCAGATCGACTAGTCTGTCCTCGGCCTGCTCCGATCTCAACTCCGCCCGGTCGCACTTGATTTCTATTCGCGCCGAACGTTCCATCTGCAGATGAGTAGCGAAACTGTCCGGCACTGCTACCAGCGCTTCATATCTTCCTAACTGCAATACCTCGACCAAACCGGTGTCTGCAAAGGTTGATGAATCGACGAACGTCAAGTCAGTGGCTGCCGTGAACATGCTGTCCAGTTCGGACGGCAGCCATTCGCGACCCGTGATGACGATTTTCGACGTCTCTTCCTGAACCTTGGTGATCTGTCTGATCATCAGTTTGGACATACCCATCATCAACAGTGGTATTGCCACGATTGGCACCAACAGCATGAATACCAGGGTACGGCGATCACGGAGCGTGTCGGTGAGCTCTTTTCTGAATATGGTTATAACATTGGATATCTGCACAACTAACCCTCCACAATCTTGATAAAGGCGCTTTCGAGGTCGGTGGTCGCTGTTTGATCAAGGATCTCTTGTACCGTGCCCTCCGTGTACAGCTTACCCTGGTGGATAATACCGATCTTGTCGCACAGACGCATCGCCTCACTCATTATGTGCGTCGAGAAGATCACCGTCTTTCCCTCGTCGCGGCATTGCCTTATGAAGTTCACGATTGTGCGCGAACTGATCACGTCGAGTCCCGTGGTTGGTTCATCGAAAACCATAGCTGGCGGATCGTGAATCACCGAGCGAGCGATCGATACTTTCTGTTTCATGCCGCTGGAGAGCTTGTCATTGCGACTGTCGGCGAAGCTCTGCATGTCCAACATGGCGAATATCTTATCGGCCCGTTCCTTGATCGCGTCAGACGTCATGCCGTAGAGTTTTCCGAAATAGGTCACCATCTCGCGCGGCGACAACCTTCGGTACAAACCGGTATTGCCCGACAGGAAACCGATCCGGGAGCGTACCCGTTGCGGTTCTTTCGCGACATTGATACCGTATACGACGGCCGAACCGGAAGTTGGCTTTATGGCTGTCGAGAGCATGCGCAGGGTGGTGGTTTTTCCGGCGCCGTTGGGTCCCAGCAGGCCGTATATCTCGCCCGGTCGGCAGGTGAATGAGATATTATCGACCGCCCGGATTTCGCCTCGCTTCTTGTCCTTGAACAGCTTGGTCAGGTTCGATGCTTCTATCATTGGTTCTCCATGCTTGTTCTCACGAATAAAGCACACCGGCAGACGAACCGCAACCATTAATATGGAGGTAATGCGATGCTATCCCGTCGGTCCTCATGCCTTCTTAGTATTGACAGTGGAGTACAAACCCCTTTCTTGATAGGGGACTGAAACAAGTAACCGGAGGTTTTCAATCATGAAGTTTGGAGCGCGCAATCAACTGACCGGCAGGGTAACCGAGATCAAGAAGGGTGGCGTGATGTGCCAGGTGCGGCTCGAAGTCGCCGGCGCCGTCATGAACTCGGTCATGACTATCGAATCGCTGGAAGACCTCGGCATCAAAGAAGGCGATAATGTCAAGATCATGGTCAAGGCCGTGAACGTGCTGTTGGCAAAGGACTGACAACTCGTGGGCCTTGATTCCAAACCGATGGGACAACCGAATCATGTCTGAACTAAGCTATGACAACAAACGCTTCCGTGGCGTCGTCAACTATGACGACGGCGACCTGACGAAAGAGGTGCTGTTCCACTATCACCAGAAGGACCACACGGTCTGGGGAACGTGCGAAGGCGGACGGGTCCGCTTCGGCACGTTGATAGCGAATGTGCTCGACGACGATAAACTCGATATGGTGTGGCAATACCTGAACATCGACGGCGAATTCGTGAGTGGCCGCTGTCTTTCCGTCCCTGAACAACTACCGGATGGACGACTGCGGTTACACGAGTCATGGACGACCACCGTCGGCGGTCCGGCCGGGAGTTCTGTGATCGAGGAGATACCAGATCAGCAATGAAAACAGCTTCCAACTACATTGTAACTACAGTTGAAGAATCCACCGATCTCAGAGGACAAGACACCCTGATGGCAAGAATAGCCTGGCCGGAGTTTATGCTGCACGATCCGGTGGCAGACTACTTCACCGAACTGTACGACTATTTCCCGCAGCATCAGTTCGCTCTGGCCGACGAAACCACCGGGGAACCAATGTGTATCGGCAACAGCGTACCGCTGGCGTGGGACGGAGATTTCAATGATCTGCCGGATGAAGGCTGGGATTGGGCGCTTGAGAAAGGGATCAAGGATCATCAAGCCGGTCGCAGCCCGACAATCCTGTGCGCCATTCAGGTCATGCTGCCGCCTGGTCATCGCAGCAAAGGACTCTCAGCCGAGGCCGTGCGGGTCATGAAGGAGATAGGACAATCGCGCGGCCTGTCGACTATGATAGCGCCGGTGCGACCATCAGCGAAACACCTTTATCCTCTGACCGATGCGGCACGATACATCGAGTGGCAGACGGATGAAGGTATGCCGTTCGATCCCTGGCTGCGGGTGCATGTTCGACTGGGTGCTGAGATTATCAAAGTGTGCCCGCGCGCCATGCGCATCACCGGTAGCGTAGCCGAGTGGGAGAAGTGGACCGACATGCGTTTCCCTGATAGTGGGACGTACGTCGTGCCCGGCGCGCTGGTACCGGTTGAGATAGACCGTGAGGCAGACCGAGGCGTGTACATCGAACCGAACGTCTGGACTGTCCACACGGCGAAATGACAGGCCATCGGGACCGATATGTTCCTCCCCACCACCAAAGCAGAACTTGACGCCCTCGGATGGACCGCGCTCGATATTATCCTCGTGAGCGGCGACAGTTACATCGATAGTCCCTTCATCGGTGTGGCGGTGATCGGACGAGTGCTGCAAGACGCCGGGTTTCGGGTCGGCATCATCGCTCAACCCAACGTACAGAATGGTCGCGACATCACTCGCCTCGGTGAGCCTCGGCTCTTTTGGGGTGTCACCGGTGGTTCGGTCGATTCGATGGTAGCCAATTACACAGCCACCGGTCGCAAGCGGCGCTCCGATGATTTTACACCCGGTGGTGTTAACAACCGTCGACCGGACCGAGCAACGATTGTCTACAGCAATCTGATCCGACAGCACTTCAAGCAGACGTGTCCGATTGTTCTTGGCGGTGTCGAAGCATCGTTGCGTCGGGTGACGCACTACGACTTCCATTCGGACAGGATCAGACGATCAATCCTGTTCGACGCCAAGGCCGACTACCTCTTGTACGGCATGGCCGATCAGAGTGTCGTTCATTTGGGGCAGCGAATCCGGGACAGCAGGTCGGTCGAAGACCTGAGGGGTTTGTGCTACATCTCTGCCGAGGTGAAGAAGGACTCGGTTGAGTTGCCGTCATTCGATGAGGCCGCCTCCGACAAGCAAGCGTTCACCGACATGTTCTGCGTCTTCTACCAAAACAACGATCACCTCACCGGTGATACTCTTGCGCAGAGGCAGGACACTCGCTACCTGATTCAGAACCCGCCGCCGCCACCACTGAGCCAGAAAGAACTCGACCGGGTGCATGAACTGGACTTCATGCTTGAGCAGCACCCCTACTATCGGAAGCGCGGCAGGGTGAAGGCGCTGGAGACGATCAGATTTTCGCTGGTCACCCATCGTGGCTGCTACGGTGAGTGCAACTTTTGCGGCATCACTGTTCACCAGGGCTGGACTGTCACGTGGCGGTCAACCGCTTCAATTCTGCGTGAAGCCAGACGACTGGTTCGTCATCCCGATTTCAAAGGCATCATCAGTGACGTCGGCGGACCCACCGCTAACATGTACGGTTTTGAGTGCAAGAAGAAGTTGACCAAAGGGATGTGCCCCGACAAACGGTGCCTCCATCCCGAGGTCTGTCGTACTTTGAAAATCGACCATAGTCCACAGATGAGGTTGCTGGAGCAATTGCGCAAGCTCGATGGTGTCAGGAAGGTGTTTGTCGCTTCCGGAATTCGCCACGACATGGTGCTGGCCGATAAGAAACATGGCCCTGCCTATCTCCAACAGGTGGTGCGGCATCACGTCTCCGGTCAGATGAAACTGGCGCCGGAGCATTCCGAAGACGCAGTGCTGAATCTGATGGGCAAGCCGGACCGACAATCCTTGGTAGAGTTCCACCGGATGTTTCTCGAGGCCACGAAAAAGGCCGGCAAGAAGCAGTTTCTCACTTACTATCTCATCGCGGCCCATCCCGGCTGTTCCGATGCAGACATGAAGAAGCTCAAGACGTTCGTCGGCAGCGTTCTGAAACTTAACCCTCGGCAGGTCCAGGTGTTCACACCCCTGCCGTCGACCTGGTCGGCCGTGATGTATCATACGGGCAAAGATCCGTTCACCGGACGAACCCTCAAAGTGATCAAAGATATCGCCGGCAAAGTCAGACAGAAGAGAATCTTGCAGAGCCGTTGAAGCAAGTTCGCCCGCTTCCCCGTCGGCTTCTGCGGGCGTCATTGGGGATCCAGTGCTGTGGGCGGCAGACGTCCTGAGGTTGTCCCAAAAGCTGCTGTTCCGGTGGTGCCTTCGACATCCGGAGGAGGTCGTGAGAACCGCCGGTTTCTTATAGGTGTTCTCCGCAACCGTTTAGAGAAGATCGCAGGGATCCTGCCCTACAAGGATTGAGGGCCGTGTGAATCGACGGTTTGGTAAAGGACACAAGAAACGCGGCGCATGTGGACATACGCCGCGCACGAACTTCCTTTGCTGTGGGCGGCAGACGTCCTCGTCTGCCCCTTGATCACCTTGGATACATCCTTCAAACGGGCAGACCGGGAGGTCTGCCGCCCACAAAGATTTCGACGCCAATGTATCCTACCGTTACCGCAGGAGCACCATCTTGGCGGTTTCGGTGTGGTCGTCGGCGCTGAGACGGTAAAAGTAGATCCCGCTGGCGACACCGCGTCCGCCAGAGTCGGCGCCGTCCCACGAGGCCTCATATTCACCAGCCGATTTGACATCGTCGACGATGACGTTCACTTGCTGACCGAGCACGTTGTAAATCGTGATCGTTACGTGCGAACGTGTAGCCAAAGAATACAGAATGGTTGTCGAGGGGTTAAACGGGTTGGGGTAGTTGTGCGACAGACTCCAGCGGTACGGAGTTGTCGGATCGTCATCGTCGTTCCCCAGTGCCAGCGTCGGGCTGGTGCGCACGCGGATGGCGACGTCATCATAGTAGGGATCGGCGCCCATGTCAATCCAAGTATCCGATCCGCCGGTCTCGCTCATATAGGTAGTAGCGGTTTCGCTCGATCCCGTTTGGTCGGCCACGATAGGGTAGCCGTAGGTCGCGTT
>JAUWMW010000108.1 GCA_030612965.1 bacterium | reverse complement strand
TAAGCTCCCCAGGCTGGACTCGAACCAGCGACCCACTGATTAACAGTCAGTTGCTCTACCAACTGAGCTACTGGGGAGTGTCGTCTGTGCCCTAAAACGGCAGGCCTCATTATATCCTATCTCGGCGTTTTGTCAACCGCTTTTACCAGTCGTTTTCTTCACGTCAATATCCCAGCACACCTGCGTCTGCAATCGGTTTGTGGAGGCGGACTCACTTGCGTAGCACTTAAGCGGCACCTCAGAGTCCCAAATGAAACTCCACACCATAGTCATCGTATAAACAAGCAAAGATATCACATTGGACTGAACCCTGAGGTGACAAGATGAAATGTTTCCTGAAGATAACTCTGGTAGTGCTGGCCCTGGCGGCTCTGGTGTTCGGCGCCGCCGTTGCCAAAGGCTCTCGCTCCGATCGCGGCGCCTGGCTCGGTGTAGTGACGCAGTCGGTCGACTATGACCTGGCTGAGGCCTTCGATCTTGAGGTCAAATACGGTGTTATCGTGAATGAAGTGGTCGATGACTCCCCGGCGGAAGAGGCCGGGCTGGAAAACGACGACATTATTGTCTCGATCGACGGTGAGAGCATCACCGATTACGATGATCTGGTCGATATGCTGACTGAGCATGGGGAGGGGGACCAGATCACAATCGGTCTGATCCGTGACGGCAAAGCGCTTGACGTTCAGGTCAAACTGGCCAAACGACCCCGCGGCCGACGTGATCTGGACTGGCATTCTCAGTTCAGTTATGATTACAAAGCCCCCTTCGGACGGAGCCATTCCTATATCGGTGTTCAACTCAGCGATCTCACCGATCAATTGGGTGAGTTCTTCGGAGTCGAGCGAGGTCGTGGCGCCCTGATTCGGGAAGTTGAGGAAGATTCACCGGCTGCAGATGCCGGATTGAAAGCAGGCGATGTTATCATCTCGATTGACAGCGACAAGATGCGCGACGCCGGCGATGTAGCCGAGTATATACTCGATACCGATCCTGGCGAGCAGGTCAGTATCACCGTGATGCGTGACAAGGCCGAGCTTACTGTGGAGGTCGAGGTCGATGAGTCGCCTGGCGGCTCTCGATACGGCAACATCTTCCATGGCTTCCATGGTTTATCCGGTCTGTACGGCTTGGATGCGCTGGATGAATTGGACGACCTGGACCATGGTCTGAATATCCGCATTCCGAATCTGCATGCCCCGTTGGTCACCGGCTATTTCGATCCGGACGATTTCGATAGCGGCGAACTCAAGCGTGAGATGAAGAGACTTCGCAAGGAAATGCTGGATATGCAAGAGGAGTTACGTCACGAGATAAACCAGGAACTCGACGAACTCCGCGAAATGATCGATAACTGATTACCTCCGACTTGGACCAGTCATTAAACGGTCTGCTTGTAAGAAGCCCCGCCCCCTGCGGGGCTTCGTTTTTGGTTTTTCTTGCTTGCTCCACCTGTGCTCCCCTGTATATTGATTGCGTATGCCCAGTATCACTGTTGACAAGTTCTACAGTTCGCGTAACCAGGATCTGGAACTCACCCTTCTCAATGCTGAGGCGGGAATGAGGAAGGTCATTACCAGTCCGGAATTGCATCGACCCGGGCTGGCACTCACCGGGTTCTTTGAGCGGTTTGTCGGTGAACGGGTACAAGTGCTGGGCGAGACGGAACTCGCATATATTCGTGATCTCAAGCCGGAACGACTGAGAGAGGTCGCCCGTCTGCTGTTTGAGCATGATGTGCCGATGGTCATCATCTCCAAGGGCTTTGTCCCGCCGAATGGATTTCTTGAAGAGGCCAACGAGCACAGCACGGCGGTGTTCTCCAGTCGCCTGACCACGGCCGAATTGACCAATCGGCTGTCGGGCTTTCTCGATTTGCTGTTCGCCCCTACTATCAACGTGCATGGGTCGCTGGTCGATGTTTACGGTGTGGGACTCCTTTACACCGGCAAATCCGGTATCGGCAAATCGGAGGTGGCGCTGGATCTGGTCGAACGCGGCCATCGCCTGGTGGCGGATGATGTCGTCAAAATAACGCGCACGGCGCCCGATGTCATCATCGGCACCAGTTCGGAACTTCTGGGACATCACATGGAAATCCGGGGTGTGGGGATCATTGACATTGAGGAACTGTTCGGCATCCGAGCCATTCGCATGCAGAAACGAATCGAAGTCGAGGTCAATCTGACCCTGTGGTCGGATACCGAGGAGTATGAACGATTGGGTATAGAGGACAAGCTCACAACGGTGCTCGGCTGCGAGTTGCCGGTGGTGAAGGTACCGATATCACCGGGGAAAAATATCACCGTCATCTCCGAAGTAATCGCCATGAACCACATGCTGAAAGTGTATGGCGAGAATTCGGCCTTGAAATTCACCAAGAAACTGACGCAGAAAATCAGCCGTCAGTCGCAGACAATGGATTACCTGGAAGCAGATTACGAGTAGCTCTCGGCGCCATACTCCCAATCGGCAAAAGAACTTGGCAATTCAGACCACATATCATATACTGTCTGCTCCCGATCCTCCAGGTGGAGGAACCGGATGGTGTATGCCTTGTAAAAGATAGGATGATAAATCAAAGGTAGGTATTGAATGATGCAAGCAGGTAAAGCAGTACTACTCATTCTAATTGTATCCTTAGCGGCCATACTGTCGGGTTGCGGCTCAGGTGGCCGGACGGTTGCAGTTGTGGACGGCTATGAGATTACGTCCGAGGAGTTTGAGAACTTCTACCCGGTAGCGCACTATGTCTTTGGCAGCGCTCAGGATGAATTCGATAAGAAGCGGGAGCGGCTGGACAGTCTGATAATAATCCGCACGCTCATCCGGGCTGCTTACGAACAGGGTCTCGACAGATCAGAGGAACTGGCCCGAGTAGTGCTGGCGAATAAGGATAAGTTCCTCCTGGACATATTGTACCAGAAGGAAGTTGTGGATAAGGCCTCCGTCAGTGACGCCGAAGTCCATGATTTCTGGGACCATCTTGAATACAAGATTCGCGTCTTGCATATTGTGGTGAGCGATTCCGATACGGCCCAGTCTCTTCTTGAGCGCCTTACGAGTGGTGAGAGTTTCGAGAAGCTCGCCTATAAGTATTCGATTGATCCCTCGGCCAGGAAAAACAAGGGGGACCTGGGCTATTTCACATGGGGGGCGCTGGTGGACGAGGTGCAGGAAGTTGCCTTTAAGATGGAACCGGGAGAGCTATCCCCGCCAGTCAAGTCGAACCTTGGTTACCATCTGGTCAAGCTGGTGGACAAGCTCCCGAACGAGCAACGCCGCGAGTTCGCGTCGATGAAGGTTGATCTGCGGCAGCAGATCATCCAGCGCAAACAATACGTGCGCCAACGGGAATTCTTCGATGAGATCAGCGAGAAGTACCCGGTGACGATCGACACCACTACTTGTGCCTACCTGCTGCACAAGCGCTCTGATATGTACCCACCAATGCTTCTGGAGACACTTCCCAAAAACGATTTCGATGTGGAGCAGCTTGATCGCAATGAACGAGAGTTGATACTCGGTTCATGGGACGGCGGCCAAATTACGGTCCTTGAGTACCTGACCGAAATCCAGAGAATCCCCTCCAACCTGCGACCCGATCTGGACAGCTATGACTCATTGGCCCTGGTCATCTCGGCCATCAAGCGCTCCGACGTCCTGGTGACCATGGCTCACCGACGCGGGCTCGACAGTGATACCCAGGTGATCCGCAAGCTCAGGCTGTTCAAAGAGTATACCATGGCCGACCTGATGCGTAGCGACTCGATTCCCAAGCCGCCGCCGCCCGATGATGGCGTCATCCGAATGTACTATGATAAGCATCCGGACGAGTTTACCAATCCGGCCACGTATCATGTCTATGAAATACTCCTGGCCGACGAATTGAAGGCGCTTGACCTCAAGAAGAATATCAAGAGCGAAGCGAAATTCAGAGAGACGGCGCTGGAACTTTCAGAACGTCCGGGCAAACGCGCCCTTGAAGGGGATCTTGGTTACATCACGCGCAGAAAGTATCCCGAAATCTACGACCTGGCGCGCAAAACCCCGCTGGGGACGATTGGTGGGCCGGTGGTGACTCGAGGCAAGTACTCCATCTTCTGGGTGACCGACAAGACCGAGTCCGAGTTAAAGGACTATCTTGGCGTCAAGCGAGATATTTTTCAGAAGCTAAGCGTGCGGAATGAACAGCAGGCTTTTGCTGCCTGGGTCGAACAGCGTGGCCAGGAAATCAGCATTGAGATCTATGAGGACGCCTTGTGGAGCACGATAAACATGGACAAGTATCCCGATGAGGAAGAATCGGGCTCATAAGGGCAAATCCCTTTCGACCACTTGGCGACGATCCCTGTTCTGGGTGATTGCGCTGTCATTGGTGGCGGCTGCGGGTCGTGGCCAGCGCGAACCGGTCGACAAGATAGTGGCGATCGTCGGTGATCAGGTGATACTGGCCTCAGAACTGGCCGGACAGATCCAGTTCGTGGCGCTGCGGACGGGGAAAGAACCCAAAACCGAGCGCGAATTGGAGGAGTTTCAGTTCGAGGTGCTGGATCAGATGATTTCCGATCAGCTTTTCCTGATTGCCGCGCGCAAGGATACCGCTATAAGCGTGCGCGATGATGAGGTCGATCAGGCTCTTGACGAACGCATCGCTGCCATTTCGAAAAACTTCCCCTCCGAGCAGGCTTTTCTCGACGCTGTTGCCGCGGAGGGACTCACGCTTCGTGATCTCAGGAAACGGTTCCAGTCTGAAGTCAAGAATCAGATGCTCAAACAGCGATTCATCCAGAAGAAGTTGTCAGGTGTCTCGATTTCGCGGCACGAAGTCGAGCAGTTTTACGACCAGTTTCGCGACTCTATCCCGGTCCAACCGGAAGCAGTTAAGATGGCTCATATCCTCCTGACCGTCCAGCCGTCTTCGGAGGTTGAGGACTCCGTTAAGGAACTTGCGACGCGCTTGCGTCAACAGATTCTTGACGGCGCCGACCTCGCCGCCGTGTCCGAGGAGCATTCGTCGCTTGGCGCCGGCCATAATGGCGGCGACCTGGGCTGGATTTCCCGCGATGATGTCGTGGAAGAATTCGCCCGCCCCGCTTTTCAGTTGCAGCTGGGTGATATCTCGGGCGTAGTGCGCACACCCTTTGGTTTTCATGTGATTAAGTGCGAGGGCAAACGTGACGATCGACTGCGGCTGCGACACCTGCTATTGGCCGTGCCGCCGTCGGCCCATGACACCACCCGCACCGCTGCTCTGGCTGATTCGTTGCTGCTGGCCATACGCGAAGGCGCATCGTTTGAGGAAACAGCCAAGATATTTTCCGCCGACAACGAAACCCGTGCTCAAGGGGGCGAATTGGGCTGGTTTGCATTGACCAACCTTCCGCCTGAGTTTGCATCCGCCGTGGCCGGCTGGAAAACCCCGGGCGAGCTGCGAGGTCCGGTGGCGACTCAGTATGGACTGCATATCCTCAAGTTGCTTGAGTATCAGGCGGAAAAAGAATATACCCTGGAAGACGACTACGACGCCATCAAAGAACTTGGCCGCCAGGACAAGACCGGACGGTTAGTCGACGAGTGGATTGAGCAGATCAAAGCCGAAACCTTCATCGAGAATCGCATGGTGAACTGATGCGTATCGATGACTTTCTTTCGACCGTAGGCGTGATCAAGCGGCGCACCATCGCCAAAGAACTGGCCCAGAACGGTCTTGTCCATGTCAACGACCGCCGAGTAAAACCGGCTTACCAGGTCAAGCCGAATGACATCATTGCCATCCGGGGCACGCGCCCGATCACGGTCGAAGTGCTCAATATCCCCGGCGGTTCGGTGCCGAAGGAACGTCGCGAGGAGTTTTTTCGCCAACTGCCTCTTGAAAAGTAGACTGATATCGTCAACGTAAGCTCGTACTATCCTTACCCTTAGCAGTCTTGTCAACCATCGCCCTACTGTAACAACTCGGGAAGGCCGCCCTGCGCTTGACTTCGGTCAAGGGGATATATGGACCCATGCCGTATACTCTTGAAAACGAAACTGGTTTTGCCTAAGGAGAAAGTGTGGCCGTAAGAAAAATAATCCTGATAGACGAAGAAAAGTGTGATGGTTGTGGAGACTGTGTAACTGCCTGTGACGAAGGCGCCATCAAGATCATCGACGGCAAGGCCAAGCTGGTCGGCGATATTCTCTGTGACGGGTTCGGCGCCTGTCTGGGTGAGTGCCCTCAGGGAGCGTTGACGATTGAGGAGCGTGAGGCGGTGGCTTTTGATGAGCAAGCTGTAGAGCAGCACCTGGCCCGTATGAATCAGCCCTTGCCCGCTGCGCCACCGACCGGTGGCTGCCCCGGTTCGGCCATGAGACAGTTCACCGCCCCAGCCGCCGGCCCGATGATGGCGTCGGAGACGGCCCCGACCAACGTATCTCAGCCGGTTTACCCCTCGCTATTGGGCCACTGGCCGATCCAGTTGATGTTAGTGCCGCCCGGTGCACCGTTCTTACAGGGCGCGGATCTGGTGGTCTGCGCCGATTGTGTACCGTTCACGGTGCCGGATTTCCATACTCGGTATTTGCAGGGACGGGCCATACTGGTCGGTTGTCCCAAGCTTGACGATTTGAACTATTACTGCGAGAAACTGCAGGCTATCTTCCAGCAGGCGAAGCCGAGTCGCATCACTGTGCTGCGGATGGAGGTTCCATGCTGCGGTGGGATCACCGACGCTGTCTTACAGGCGCGCGAACGGAGCGTACCGCACGTGCCGACCGAAGTGCATACGATTGGCGTGCGAGGCGGTATCCATCAGGAGGCGGTGGCAGCCGAAACGATCGGGAATTGAGGATACCATTCGAGGATTGTATGGACGGCGACATCGAGACTACGACTGCAGCGCCCGTTAGTAGTCAGACGATAAGCGGACGCCTCGAGGCGCCGATCGGCAAGTATCGCCTGGCCGTTCAAGTCGCTTTCGTTCTTGTCTGTCTCTGGATCGGGATCGAGTTTCATTACTTCGTACGCTATCTGGAGTCGGGCGGGTTGGCCACATGGGTTGCTCGTCCGCCGGGTGTCGAGGCGTTCCTGCCTATCAGTTCGTTGATGAGCATCTACTACTTCTTCCTAACCGGCGAGATACATCCGGCCCACCCCGCGGGTTTCTTCATTCTTATCGCCATCCTGATAGTGTCGCTGCTGTTCGGCAAATCATTCTCTTCGTGGATTTGTCCGGTCGGTTTGCTCTCAGAATCACTGGGCGACTGGTCGGAGAAACTGTTCGGTCGCAAGATGAAACTCCCACGCTTTCTGGACTACCCGCTCAGGAGCCTCAAGTATCTGCTCTTAGCCTTCTTCGTCTATGCCATCTTTTTTCTGATGACGGCCGCATCTCTAAAGAGCTTTTTGGACAGCGACTACAACCTGGTGGCTGATGTCAAGATGTATTATTTCTTCGCCGACATTTCGTCGTTCGTGCTGTGGACACTGATTGTTTTATTCGTGCTGTCGTTCTTCGTGCGCAACTTCTGGTGCCGGTACTTGTGTCCCTACGGCGGGCTCCTGGGCGCACTCTCCCCATTGCGACCATTCAAGATCCGTCGTAACGTATCTTCGTGTATCGACTGCGCCGAATGCGCCAACGTCTGTCCTTCAAACATCAAGGTGGACAAGGTCGTAAGTGTCGTCTCCGACGAATGCACTACCTGTCTTAGCTGTCTCGATGTCTGTCCGGTGCCGGAGACGCTCGAACTCAAATCCAGTCCGAGAGGCTTCAATGTATCCAGGAAAACGGTCGCCATCGGCGTGGT
>JAUWMW010000162.1 GCA_030612965.1 bacterium | reverse complement strand
CAAAGCGGAATCCGGTGTGCATCGGCTGGTGCGTATATCACCGTTTGACGCCAACTCGCGCCGACACACTTCGTTCGTCTCAGTTCATGTCTATCCGATGGTGGACGACAACATCGAAATCGAGATCAAAGACGATGACGTACGTGTAGATACCTACCGTGCTTCCGGCGCCGGCGGTCAACATGTCAACAAGACTTCATCGGCCATCCGACTGACGCACCTCCCATCCGGGATCGTTGTAACCTGTCAATCGGAACGGAGTCAGCATCGCAACAAGGATGCCGCGTTCACGGTGCTCAAGTCTCGACTGTACCAGTTGAAGCTGGAAGAAGAAGCGGCCAAGATGGCTAAGTATGACGAGGCAAAAAAGAAGATCGAGTGGGGCTCGCAAATTCGGTCGTACGTTTTTCACCCTTACAACATGGTCAAGGACCATCGCACCTCGGTCGAAACCGGGAACGTGCAGGCGGTGATGGACGGCGATATCGATCGATTTATAGAGGCTTACTTGTCGGATCCGCAGTTCCGGCAACTGGCATGATTAGTATAGAAGATAATTGTTACTGGAACACTAACCCTGATGGGTAAAGACTATGAACGCACTAACCAGAATAAAAGACAGAGCTAAGGCGAAGAAGCGTCGGGTGGTTCTGCCGGAAGGAACCGAGCCACGGGTAGTTCGGGCTGCGAAGAAGATACTTTCGGAGGAAATCGCCGCCGTCACGCTTCTGGGTGACGAGCAAAAGATCGAGAAGCTGGCCAAAGAGCACGGTCTCAATCTGAACAAGGTGGAAGTGATCAATCCGAGCCACGCCTCGGAATTCAACCAGTTTGTGGCTGAGTTCATGGAGATTCGCAAAAAGCGTAATATTACCGAGGAGCAGGCAAAGACGGCGATGCTCAATACGCTTTTTTTCGGCGCTATGCTGGTGCGGCACGACCAGGCCGATGCCTCCATTGCCGGTTCGGTGAATACTACCGGCGACGTCCTTCGCGCGGCCATCCAGGTGATTGGCCTCAAGGAGGGGATCAACAGTGTCTCCAGTTGTTTCATGATGACGGTGCCGAAGTATCGCGATGAGTTTGACAAGGTCTATCTTTATGCCGACTGCGCGGTGCTACCGAACCCAACCGCCGAGCAACTGACTTCGATCGCAGCGTCGACAGCAGATACCATGAAGAACCTGCTTGGCGAGGAACCACGCGTTGCTTTCCTGTCGTTTTCCACCAAGGGTTCGGCGAGCCATTCCGACGTTACCAAGGTCAAGACAGCTTATGAACTGTTCAAGAAGGACTATCCGGACATTAAGGCCGATGGCGAACTACAGGTGGATGCCGCCATCGTTCCTGGGGTGGCGAAGAGTAAAGCGCCGGACTCACTAATCGGTGGGGATGCCAACATCCTGATTTTCCCTGACCTCGACGCCGGCAACATTGCTTACAAACTAACCCAGCGACTGGCCGGAGCCACGGCCACCGGGCCGATTATCCAGGGCTTGGCGGCGCCGGCCAACGACCTCTCGCGGGGATGCTCGGCTGAGGATATTGTTGATGTAACGGCTATTGCCATGTTGATGAAAGGTTGAGTTTGATGAGTATCAGTCAGCTTGCCAGAGAAATAAAAGAATCCGCCACCCTGGTCATGGCCGAAAAGGCCCGTATCCTTCGTGAGAAGGGGGAACCGGTTATCACCATGGCTGCCGGGGAACCCAAGAGTAAGGCGCCGATCGATGCCATCCTCGCCTGCGCCTCCAAGCTCAACGCAGGGGACGTTCGTTATACCCCGACCCAAGGTATCCCCGCGCTCGTCAAGGCCATCATCCGATACACTGAGGATAACTACAACAAGGTGGTTGGACCGGAGCATGTTATGGCCACGGCCGGAGCCAAACAGGCAATTTACAACTTGATGATGACCATCATCAATCCGCAGGATGAAGTGGTTATTCTGGCGCCGTACTGGGTCAGCTATCCGGAAATCGTCAAGATGGTGTACGGCATCCCGGTGATCGTTACGCCGGAAGACGGTAGGTTTGTGCCACGGATGGAAGATATCACCAGGGCGGTTGGCTCCTACACCAAGGCGATCATAGTCAACAGCCCGAACAATCCCTCAGGCGCCATCTACCCGCCGGAACTGATCGGCGAACTGGTGGAGTTCTGTGAGAAGAAGAAGATCTATCTTATCATGGACGATATCTACCACAAGTTAGTCTTTGACGGCAAGAAGGCGGTGTCGGCATACGAATACGCCAAAGATGACTCCGAAAACTCCCGACTGATCATCATCAACGGGGTGTCCAAATCGTATGCTATGACCGGGTTTCGTATCGGCTGGGTGGTGGCCAATAAGAAAGTCACGGCGATTATGGTCAACGTGGCCAGCCAAAATACCACCTGCCCGTCGGTTCTATTGCAGGCGGCGGCGGCCGGCGCCCTGAACGGCATCCAGAGTGGTGTAGAGGCCTTGCGGCTGACATTGGAAAACAATCGAAACGTGATGATGACCGAACTAAGCGCTTTTAACGGTGTGACATGTATTCCACCGGACGGCACCTTCTATTGTCTGCCGGATTTCGGCGCCTACGAAAAGGATGATATCAAACTGGCCAACTTCCTTCTGGAGAAAGCGCTGGTGGTGACGGTACCGGGAAGCGAGTTCGGCGCCCCGGGGCATCTTCGACTTACCTACTGTGGAACAATCAAGGAAATCACCGAGGGCGTGGCGCGTATCAAGTGGGCGCTCGATCCGGAATCACCCAATGAGATATATATCGGCGACCGTAAGTGCAGGAGAGATTGGAAATGAGTCAGTATATTATTGATGTTAAGACGCCGGCTCAGAAGCAGGCTAAAGCCACCGCAAGCGAATACGGTCTCAAGAATCACGGCCTGACGAATCTGCACAACGTCTACTGGAACCTGCCGACGGAAGCGCTCTATGAGGAAATAATTTTCCGTGGTGAGGGTTCACTGTCGCACATGGGACCGGTAACGGTCAACACCGGTAGACATACTGCCCGCGCCGCAAACGATAAGTTCGTGGTGCGTGAGGTGACCACCGAGGACAAGATTTGGTGGGGTCAGTACAACCGTCCTTTTACCGAGGATAGATTCAATTCCCTGTTCCAGCGGCTCCAGGGTTTCCTGCAGGGACGGGACCTGTTTGTTCAGGACAGCTATGCTGGATCTGACCCCAACTACCGTCTGCCGGTACGGATTATTACAGAACATGCCTGGCACTCGCTGTTTGTTCGGAACATGCTTCGCCCGGCTGAGACTAACGAAGAACTCAGGAAGTTCATCCCGGATTTCACGGTGATCGCAGCGCCGTCCTTCAAGTCGTTGCCACAGGTTGATGGCACCCTTACGCCGACCTTTATCGTGCTCAACTTCGACCAGCGCACCTGTATCATCGGTAACTCCGGCTACGGCGGCGAGATCAAGAAAGCGGTCTTCACCGTGCTCAATTACCTCCTGCCTCTCCGGGGAGTGTTGTCGATGCATTGCTCGGCCAACGTCGGTAAAGACGACCAGGTAGCGCTTTTCTTCGGTTTGTCAGGCACCGGCAAAACGACTTTGTCGGCCGACCCCAAGCGGGGACTGATCGGCGATGATGAACATGGCTGGAGCGATGAGGGTGTGTTCAATTTCGAGGGTGGTTGTTATGCTAAGGTGATCGCGTTGTCTCCGACCGCTGAACCGCAGATTCATGCCTGCACGCGGCGCTACGGTACGGTTCTCGAAAATGTCGTTTTCGACCCGGTAACACGGCTGCTTGACCTCGAAGACGATGAGTACACCGAGAACACGCGAGCGGCCTACCCGTTGCATTATATCGACAATGCCGTCCCCGAGGCGCGCGCCGGGCATCCGAAGAATATCATCATGCTTACCTGCGATGCCTCCGGTGTGATGCCGCCGATTGCAAGACTGACTCCGGAGCAAGCGATGTATCATTTCATTTCCGGGTATACATCGAAAGTCGCCGGGACCGAGATCGATCTGGGCAAAGAACCGGAGATAACCTTCAGTGCATGTTTTGGCGCGCCATTTATGGTGCACCATCCGTACTACTACGCCGAGTTGCTGCGGAACAAGATCAACAAATACGATGTCAACTGCTGGCTGGTAAACACCGGCTGGACCGGTGGTCAATATGGTGTCGGCAAGCGGATGAGCATTCAACACACGAGAACCCTGCTGAATGCGGCTCTCGACGGGAAACTGCTGGAAGTTGAGTATCGTACCGATCCGCTATTTGGTTTTGAAGTGCCGAAGCACTGCGAAGGTGTACCGGACAAAGTTTTGGTTCCGGCGGAGACATGGGACGACCCTGACGCCTACAAACAGAAGTATCTGCAACTGGCCGCGCTGTTCATTGAGAATTTCAAGAAGTTTGCTGAGGGTAGTTCTCAGGACGTGATTGACGCAGGCCCGGTCAAACGGGATTTCTGACCCCATCAGGCGGGGTTCCAAGAGGAAGGATGAGACTGCGGAACTAACGGCCCGTGGCCCTGTGCCAGGTGTTGTGCCCGCTGAATCTTCAGATTCAGCGGGAGCAGTGGCCGAATCTGAAGATTCGACCACCACAAACGATATCGAACCGCGAAGTTGTCATTGCGAGGAGTCCGCCGCAGGTGGACGACGCGGCAATCTCGTTTTCGCGCGGGCCGGCGGAACTAACGGCCCGTGGCAATGTTTGCATCATTGAGAATTCGTCAGGAGTATTGATTGTATGCCGAGCTATGTTTATCGATGTAACGAATGCGGTCATGAGTTCGAAGAATATCAGTCGATTGTAGATAAACCGCTGGACACCTGCCCGGTTTGTAAAGGCAAAGTCGAACGAATCATCTCCGGCGGCGCTGGCTTCTTGTTCAAAGGGTCCGGTTTCTACATCACCGACCATCGCAGCGAAAGCTATAGGAAAAGCGCCGCTGCGGATACCGGTAGTGGTTCTTCCTCTACGTCGTCGAGTACGTCATCGTCCAGTTCGTCGAGTACGTCCAGAAGCTCTTCCACAAGCAGTTCCAAATCCTCTGACAAGAAAAAGTCGTAGGTCAGGTTCCTTGGGACCTGACAGGCAAGCCTGCTTTTCGCGCTTCGCACGTGTCAGGATCGCAAGGATCCTGACCTACGAAGAATCGCAGTTTGTAGGGCAGGTTTGTTTTCAAACCTGCCGACAATGGCGGGTTCCCTCCTACGGCGGGCCTTCGGCGAGACGGAGCCGCTCTACTGTGTGCGGAGGAGACGGCGGGTGGTGGATGTCCACTTCCTCCGGGTTGAAACAGAGGCAACCATCCAATGCGTAGTGGCGCGCGGCGGGAAAGAGCCCTTTGTATGGTTGAGCGATCGGGCGGAAGGCATTGACCGGCAGAGTGTATTCTAACATAGAACTATCGGAGGCTTCATAATCTCCTAACCTGCAGACTGTTAGATGGGGGCGGATGGTGTGTGTGGATAGTACTTACCTCAGTGAGACGAAAGGACTAGCCGATGTCACGAAACGTGTCGCCCAAGCCCC
>JAUWMW010000358.1 GCA_030612965.1 bacterium | reverse complement strand
GGTAACGCGACATCAGCGGCTCCCCCCGAACCAGCGCAGACTTTCACGCCGATGATGCACGGCCCAACCGGACACCTCGGTTTTCCCCGGGCTTCGCGAACTGAGAGCGATCTTGCGTTCGTGCGCAAACTTGTCCAGGGCCGCCGCGATTGCGGCGCAGCGACGTATGTCGTCGGTGAGAAAGGAGTAGTTGTCATCAGGAAACTCTTCCGGCAGAAAATTCGTGGAAAGGTCCCCCGCGATGAACCTGGCGTTGTTCAACACGGCCAGGTGAAACCCGATTGTGGTCTTTAGCCCGGCCACCCGGTATTCCCGCAAGGCTCGTCGGGTGCGGCTGATGGCCTCGGTGCGATCTCTGCCCCAGACTACTAACTTGGCGATCATCGGATCATAGAAGATAGGTATCTCGTTATAAATGACCACGCCGGAGTCGACCCGCACACCGGGACCGGCCGGGATACGATAGTTCTTGAGGGTGCCGGTGGACGGCGTGAAACCCTGCTGGGGGTCCTCGGCATAGATGCGGCACTCAATAGCGTGACCGTCGAGCTTGATATCCTCCTGGCGGTACCGCAACGGCAGACCCTCGGCGACAGCGATTTGCTCCTTGACCAGATCTACTCCGGTGACCATCTCGGTGACCGGATGCTCCACCTGCAAGCGTGTGTTCACCTCGAGGAAGTAAAACGACAGGTCCTGAGCCACCATGAACTCAACCGTGCCGGCGCCGACATAGCCGGTCTTCTTCGCTATACTGATTGCAGCCGCACCCATCGTGTGTCGTAACTCCGGCGTCATCACCGGCGAGGGGGATTCCTCGATCACTTTCTGATGTCGGCGCTGGATGGAGCACTCGCGTTCATTAAGATGAATCGCGCCCCCGTGCTGGTCGCAGAGGATCTGAATCTCGATATGGCGCGGACGGTCCAGATACTTCTCGATATAGACCCGTCCGTCACCGAAAGCGGACGTCGCCTCACTGGAAGCTCGCTCCAACGCTTCCTCGAAATCTTCAGGCTTATGAACAACCCGCATACCTTTGCCACCACCTCCGGCTGCCGCTTTGATCAGTACCGGAAAACCGACACGGTCAGCTTTGACCAGAGCCGCCTCTAGGTCGTCGCCGTCCAAAGTCTCACCCGGCACAACCGGCAAGTTGGCTTCGAGCGCGGCAGCGCGGGCTTGAAGTTTGTCACCAAGCAGCGTGATTGTCTGCGGAGTCGGTCCGATGAAAATGATCCCCTCGTCAGCACAGCGCTGCGCGAACACCGCGTTTTCGGCGAGGAAACCGTAACCGGGATGGATCGCGTCGGCGCCCGAGCGCTTGGCGGCATCGATAATCTTGTCGTGGACGAGGTAGCTCTCGTTGGATGGTGAGGGACCTATATGATACGCCTCGTCGGCCAACCGCACGTGGTAAGCGGTTTTGTCGGAGTCGGAGTACAGCGCCACGGCATCAATACCGAGATCGCGACAGGCGCGAATAATCCGCACGGCGATTTCGCCACGGTTGGCGATGAGGATTTTCTTGATCTTATTGTTCATGTCAGATACCGCGATTGATCTTCCCCCGTTTTAGTGGACAGTTTATTAAGCATAACTGTTCTTTACTTCAAAATCAACTGGACTCATGTATCCCAGAGTAGAATGACGACGAATTCGGTTGTAGAATACTTCTATCCAGGCAAATATCTTCTGCT
>JAUWMW010000299.1 GCA_030612965.1 bacterium | reverse complement strand
CCTAGATCGCGAAGAAACTTGTGGAAGAACCGAAAATAGATCAAATGGCCGGTCGCGTGAGTGATGCCGCCGACGTAAAGATCAACCGGCAGCCAGGCTGAGGCCTTGTCCCTGTCGAATATCGCCTGATCGTTGTGCGGGTCGGCGTATCGCATCTGGTACCAGGAAGAACAGACATAGGTATCCATCGTGTCCGGATCGCGCTGAGCCTCTCCCCCGCACTTCGGGCAGGCCACATTCATATACGCAGGCACGTCGGCCAGAGGCGAACGACCTTTCGGCAGGAAGCTCTCAACGTCCGGTAGTTCAACGGGCAAATCAGCCTCCGGAACCGGCACCTGACCGCACTTGTCGCAGTGGATTATGGGAATCGGACAACCCCAATAACGCTGCCGAGAGATCAACCAGTCCTTCAACTTGTAATTGACTTTGTGCCGCCCAAAGCCTTGCTGTGCGGCATAGTCGGTCACGCTCTTGACAGCCTCAGAGCCTGCCAACTCATCGAAACGATCCGAGTTGACCATAGGACCAAAGTCGGTGAAAGCTTTCTCCATCTTGGCGACCTCGAGCGTCGTATCGGAATCGGGATGAATCACCACCTTGATCGGGATGTCGTATTTCCGCGCAAAGGCGAAATCGCGGGTGTCATGCGCCGGGACCGCCATTACAACTCCGGTGCCGTATCCAGCCAAGACATAGTCCGCCACCCACAACTGCACGCGCTCGCCGTTGTACGGGTTGACGGCGTACTTTCCAGTGAAAACACCATCCTTCTCACCGGTAGCGGCGGCGCGCTCAATTTCCGACCGACGAAGCGCTCTCACCCGATAGTCAGCCACAGCCTCAGCGTATTCAGGCGTCAGATTCAGCCTGTCGATGATCTCTGATTCGGGCGCGATAGCCATGAAGGTGACGCCATAGATCGTATCCGGTCGGGTCGTGAAGATCGGCAGTTTTTCGCCGGTGTCCTCAATCGTGAAATCGATCTCGGCTCCGTGGGATCGACCGATCCACTCGCGTTGCATGGTCTTGACACTATCCGGCCAGTCAGGAAGGTTGCCCAGATCGTCCAGCAACTGGTCGGCGTACTCGGTGATCTTGAAATACCATTGGACCTGATCCTTCTTCTCCACCAGGGTATCGCAGCGCTCGCAGCGACCGTCTTTGACCTGCTCGTTGGCCAGCACCGTCTGGTCGGTGGGGCACCAGTTCACAAAGCCGCGCTTACGGTAGGCCAGCCCCTTGTTAAAAAGCTCAATAAAAAGCCACTGCGTCCACTTATAATAGTCCGGCTCGCTGGAGTTGATTTCTCGTGACCAGTCGTAGGAAATGGCGGCTTTCTGAAGCGTCGCCCGCGAGACAGCGACGTTTTCCTGGGTCCACTGACGAGGGTGAATGTTGCGATCAATAGCCGCTCGTTCAGCCGGAAGACCGAAAGCATCCCATCCAAAGGGATGCAGCACCGCTTTCCCCTGCATCATCTCATAGCGAGCCACGGCGTCGCCGATGATGTAATTGCGAAAGTGACCCATATGCATGTCGCCGGAAGGATAGGCAAACATCACCAGCATGTAGAATTTGTTGTCAGCATCCGGCATATCGGGAGCGGCGTACAGATTCTGATCCTGCCAGATTTTCTGCCATTTGCTTTCGATGGATTTGAAGTCGTATTTACGTTTTGGCTTGTCTACAGTCGCCACGGGACATATCCTTTATGACACTTCAATTATTGTCGGCCATATTAGCAAAAAGACCCAGCCTTCGCAAGACATTCCTGTCGAAGAAGCCGCATGGAAAGAAGCCTGTCAACGACCGGTGATCTGTCGCCAGAGCGAGGTACCTGCTGAGAGACGGTTGGTGATGCTGCTCTTTAGATTCTCAAGAGCGTACAAGCGACCACCTTCTACTTTCTGCAAAATCGAAAACATGGTATCGTATCCGTAGATCGGCAGTCGACCGGTTGCAATCGGAAGGTCTGTTGGTTTTGGAAAGCGCATGGTTAAGCCGTATCGATAACCGGCGCGGCTCGCTTCCTCCGTGACCGTGCTGTTAGTTCTCCCAAACGGATAGCTGAGGCTGACAACCGGCGCTCCCAGGATGTCCTCCAGTATCTTCTTGGGGCAGTCGAGTTCGTCCCTCAGCTCCTTGTCATTGCACTTGGTCAGGTCGATATGTCGATGCCCGTGAGCACCGAATTCTACACCGGCCGCGGCCAGATCTGTGATAGCCGCAGCATCGAGATGCCGGGTGCGCCGAAAGACAGAGCTATAATCCCAACTGTTGTCACAGCCCAGATACCCGGTGGGGATAAAAACCGTTGGTGCGAAACTGAATTCCTGGATGAGAACCGGCAGCGTGTCGCCCAGGTGTGCGTAGCCATCGTCAAAGGTAAGGGCTAACGTCTTCGGCTCGCCGCGGTCTATAGCTTCTTGCAGCGAAACCAGTCGGAAGCCCCGCTGTGTGAGGAGCGTCAGCAGGTTCTTCAGCCGTGACGGCGAAAAGTTGGTGGCGCCATAGCTGAATAATGGTTGGACTTTGTGGAAGGCGAGAATGACCGTGCGGCCCGGAGGCCGTTGTTGGGTGTCAGGATCGTGTTCCCTTGACATGGTCGAATATCCGAGCGTCGGCCGGTCCGAGAGTGGCAATCGCCAGTTTGGAATCGTCCAGCATCCGATTGGCGATCTCAAGTACCTGGCTCGGAGTCACCCGATCGATTTCCTTTAATGTCCGATTGATCGAGA
>JAUWMW010000315.1 GCA_030612965.1 bacterium | reverse complement strand
AACCCACTGTTTTACGATCTGATAGAATGCTTCAGGAAGCTGACCGGCCTGCCGGTGGTGCTGAATACTTCGTTCAATCTGCGAGGTCACCCTATCGTTAACACGCCGGAGGAGGCGTTTGCCACTTTCTGTTCCGGCGGTATTGACTTTTTGCTGATAGGCCGATATCTAATAGATAAGCGACAAGTGCCGAGCGAAATTCAACGCCGCTTCCTTTTTGAGAAGGGGCTCGACTGATCGCCGGGCAGTCAGGCAGCCAATGTTTAGCCGAACAGGTTGAGTGTTATGTTCCGACGACTGCGGATTTTTTCCGAGTTTTTCTACTTCCTGAAGACCTCCAAGAAATGGTGGTTAGGACCTATCCTGGTCTTTCTGATATTACTGTCACTACTGGTGGTATTCACGGAATCATCGGCCCTGGCCCCTTTCATCTATTCCCTTTTCTAAACTTTGGCACCGGACGATTCAATGCCAGCAAACCATGCCTCACCCTCGTTGACGGTCAGGTTGGTCGGGGCGCTGCTCTCGATAATTATCTTTCTGGTTCTGGCCGAACTGGTCCTGGCAATCATCCAGCCGAACCTGTACCACCGCAATCAGTTCTTCCCTCGTAACCGTGACATCGATTTCCCGGAGGTATACCAGCGCGATGCCCGGCTGATGTGGCGCTTCCGACCTGGTATCACGACCACTTCGCGGCTGTTCAGCGACCTTGATTACACCATCAACTCAAGCGGCATGCGTGGTCCGGAGGTAACCGAACCCAAGAGAGGCTACCGCATCATTGCCCTGGGCAACTCATGCACCTTCGGCTGGGGCGTGGCTTTCGAGGACACATGGGCGCACCAGTTGGAAATCATGCTGAACGAGCAGTTGCCCGACCGTGGTGTCGAGGTGATCAACGCTGGTGTGCCGGGTTACAGTTCACACCAGGGGAAACAGTATCTCGAAGGCGAACTGTTTTCGCTGGAGCCGGACATGGTGCTCGTCATGCTTGGCTTCAACGATCACTACCCAGCCGGACGCGGCAAGACCGACAGCGAACAGAAACTTGACAACGCTTTGCTGATTGGGGCGCAGAACATGCTGGCGCGCCTGAGGCTCTACCGACTCATCAGAAAAGCCTTCTTGTCAGTTTCAAAAGATGACGCTCCCGCCCGCCTCGACGACTTGCAGAGCGTCAAACGCGTATCCCTCGCGGAGTATTTCGCGAACCTTCGAGAGATCATCCGGCTCTGTCGCGAAAACGGCGTGCAACCGGTACTCCTGTTGCCTCCGGTAGCTTCGTTGGAGAACTATTTCGACGGTGCTATCTCGAGTTTTCATCGCCTTCACGAACTCTACCAAAATGAGATGGTGCGGGCGTCACAGTATGAGACTGCTACTCTGATAGACCTGCAACATACGTTCGATGATCACCACAGCCTTTTCGACAACGCGACCAATGACCCCATTCACTTCAACCGCCAGGGCCACCGTGTCGCGGCGCGCGCCATCGCTGAGACTGTCGCCCCGTTGATTGCCACGCAATAAACTGCTGACAAAACCTGTACTCGTGACTATCATTCCCATCATGTCTGCTCGAATCCAATCGAAGACGTTTCGCCTCATGGCTGCACTGATAACGCTCGTCATTTTCGTCGGCGTAGTCGAGGTTGCCGTTCGCATCATCGGCATCGACAGTTATTTTCAGAACCGCTTCTTCGTATTGAATCGTGCCCTGGATTACCCTGAAGTATTCAAGAAAGACCAGCAACTCTTTTGGCGTTTGCGTCCGAACCAAACGGTAACCTCGAGATTCTTTGAGGGTAAGAGCTACCAGATAAACTCGATAGGGCTGCGTGGAGATGAGATTGCTCACCCAAAAACGAAGAAGCGCATCCTGCTGCTGGGCAACTCCTGCACTTTCGGGTGGGGCGTCACCGACAATCAGACCTACGGCCGGCAACTTGAGATGTTTCTGCAGGATGAATACGACGTTGTCAACGCCGGTGTCCCCGGTTACAGTTCGCTGCAAGGGATACGCTTCCTCAAGCAGGAGTTGTTGGACCTTCAGCCGGACATCGTTACTATCATGTTCGCCTGGAACGACCACTGGGCGGCCTCCAATCAGATTCCGGACAAAGACCAGCAGTTCCCACCGGTCATCGTGCTGACGATTCAGAACCAACTGTCCCGACTCCACTCCTACCGCCTGTTAAAAAAGGTCCTGCTGACCCAGGTGGAGCAGAATCCTGATTCTCTGTGGGATCGTGATTCTGTCGTCTATCGTGTGAGCGCTCAGGATTTCGCCGACAATCTCACCGAGATCTGTCGCACCTGTACCGATCACGGCATCACGCCGATACTCTTGACCTCGCCTGCCCCATCGCTGGATCGCTATGGTCAGGAGCGAGCTTGGGCTCC
>JAUWMW010000202.1 GCA_030612965.1 bacterium | reverse complement strand
GTCGGGCCGTAATCGCGACCGAGGGTTTATCAACAACAGGCCGCGAACGCGGGAATCCAGTCTTGCGGGGTTTAACCACTACGGGCAATCCGGCGGTGGCGGCCCTCCTGTGAACATGTAGTCGACCAGGTAGACCAGATCGGAGATGTCAATAACGCCCGATCCGTCGATATCGGCTTCCTCGAAGCACGGCGGTTCCGGCCCGGCGTTGAACATGTAGTCGACCATATAGACCAGATCGGAGATGTCGATGTCGTTGTCCTCGGAGGCGTTGACATTCCCCCTGATACCGACACAGCAGCCAGCCACCACTTCACCGACAACACGAATCGTGTAGGGTCCCTCGGAACCCTCCTCGGTCAGGACGGGGTAGTAGTAGGCGCCAGGTTCAAGAGCATTCCAGCAAACAGTCAGGTTACTGTCACCGCAGACATCCCAGTCGTATTCACCGGAGGCCGTGATGCCGCTACACGGGCAGCCGATAGCTAAGCAAAGCCAGGCGTTGGTGAAGGCGGGGTTCGTCGTGCAGTAATCGAGCGTCACGTTCATGCCGGTGTCGAGCGTGAAAGCATGCCAGACATGAGCACCCTCGAAGAGATCGCACTCATGCGTGGCGTTGGTGTTGTCGCCCGTGAACACAACGGGTACGCCGTCGGCCAGTAGAACCGGAGTAATGTCCTCACAGTTGTCGTTTTCCGGACTGGACGCGACCGGCTGGATAGTCAGGGTGAAGGAGGGAATGCAGTCGGGTGAGGCGTACGTATCGACCATGACGTAGTAGTAGCCCGGATTGAAAGTGAGTTCGTAGAGACCGTGGGCGCCTGTGGTGGTAGTTGAGTACTGAATGCAGTCGATCTCGTCGGGCGGGCAGTTGTCGTCGATCAGTATTCCGGACCAGTTGGTTGGCCCCGGATCGAGTAAAATGTCTACGGTGACCGTCTCGCTAACGTCCAGCATGTAGATGATATCCTCGCCCTTGTCCCAATTGCCAAGACAGGTCTGTTCGTAGTTGTTACCGCGCCCGCAGTTTGTCTGGTTTTCGTCTATGTACGCATTGTTGTCCGGTCCGCCGATCATGTCAGCCGGCAGCGTGACCACGAGCGGATCGGTGCAGTCGTCGCCGGATGTCTGCTGGTAATACTCGAACGTCAGATCGAAATCAGGGATACAGTCAGGAGACGCCCAGGTGTCGACCATGATGTAGTAGGTCCCGGCGGTGAGGCTGAGGCCGTCGACGCCGTGTGGATCGCCTTCCGATTGTGAGCTTGTAGCAATGCAGGTGCTGGTGTCGGCCGGGCAGGTGTAATCGATGAGAAATCCTGAGTACGCCGTGCCCTTGGGGTCAAGCGTGATGCTTAGGTCGAGGTCCTCCAGCAGGTTCAACTGGTAGATGATGTCTTCACCACGATCGTAGTCGTCAAGGCAGGTGTTATGGTACCAGTCGTCACGACCACAGTTGGACTGGTTGGTAAGTATGTATGGAAGATCAGCCAATCCAATATCAAAGGTAATCGGATCACCACAGTAGTTGCCGGTTTCGGGAGGTTCGGTTTCGGATAAGCTGATCGTGAACTGGAAAGGGCGTTGCCTCTCGTCATTGCCTGTATAGACAGGCAGGTAGTATGTGGCCGGCCCCGGAAGCGACGTCCACCACAGATGCGGGTTGGTTTCGCCGTCGCCACAGTCGTGCCACTCATAGTCCTCGCGGGAGATGGGATCCTCACAGACAACAGGATCACTGTAGAGGATTGAAGCAGCGTTGTCCAGGCCTGGAACCGATCCGCAATAGTCGACATCCACGTCATTGAGTTCGTATGGAACATCGAAAACATACCAGACCATGTTCCACCAGTAAGGACCGGGGCAGTCCAGGGTGGCGCCCTGCGTGGTTCCCGTGACGGTGGCGGGGAAAGGTCCGGGAATCAACTCGGCATTGGTCCAATCATCATTTGGCGGCGGCGGGTAGTAAATCGGGCACGGATGTTCGGCGCAGTTGCGGTACCGTTCCCAGGTACCGCCCAGAGCAGTGCATTCAGCTTGAGTAGTATCGTCGCAGGATGGTGCTTCCGGGTCACCATAACAGCAGCGACCAACCGCCGGCCCACCGTCGTGGATCAAGACAACATCAATAGAAAACTCGGCGCCGTCGAAACCGACATACTGGAAGGCGAACTTGACGTTGGATTCGCTCAGGTAACCGTCAAGCTCGATCACCGCATTGTACCAATGCCAGCTTGTGAATTCGCCCGCCTCGTGCTCGGTCCAGAGGGTATCCCAGAGAGTGCCGCCATCGGTGGAGATCATGACAATAAGATCGCAACTATTGTAGGGAGACACGGAGTAGTAGTAACTGCCTTTCCACCAGAAGTCCAGTTTCCAGGGCGCCGCTTCGGAAGTCAGATCAATGATCGGGCTGATCAGCCACTCATCCTGGAAGCCGGTATAGTATTCATCATAGAAACAACTGGCTTGATACGCACCCTCATAAGGGGAGAAACTATTGGGTTCCCACGTGTAGTCGTTGTTGACGATGGCGGTCCAACCGGATGGCGGCACCACGCCGCTCTCAAACCCTTCGAAGAACAACTCACTCCGCCAACTTATCTGACGTGTGGTGGATTCACGCTGGACAGGGTCGGTTCTGAGGTCGCAGGGGTACCGGTGAACTACAGCTTTGCACAGCCTCTCAGCGGTTTTCATCGCTATCTCTTCGGCGGTGGGGTTATCCGCAGCGTGGTTGCCCATACCTTCAGGACGGCTCAGGGCAAAGCCTGCCTGCGGTTCCGACTCGTCGTCGGCTAATTTTCCAACTATCGGAACAACACTGACAGCACTGGGTGTCTGCTCGTTTACGTTGTTTTCGCCGACAATCGCCAGACTGAGGACTTCGTCATTTATACCTGATCCTAACGGCTGCCGGCTCGAGCCGTCCCACCTGGCGATGAGAATGAGAGCCACAGTCATGAAAACTATTCTGATTTGCATGGTAGTACCTCCGCTATCAGTTCACGCTCAACTCGAGCGCTGGTGTTACTGGATGAATGAATATCAAAACCGGATATCATCGATACGACGGTACCGAGTGTGTTTGCATTTGTCACCGACGAGATAACGACGGTATCGAAACGTTGCATTGATCTCCTCCCGAAGAATCGGGTTGGTCATCAGGGAACTCTCCGACTGTACACTCACCACCCCCCACTGTAGAGCAATATAGGTGTATTTACCCACGATGTCAATACATTGTTGCCCGCCAAATGACGTCGCTTTCACCGTTGACTAATCGTGCGACCGTCGCTTTCTTGTGCTCAGATACCAACTCGACATCTGAGGACATTGCATGGCAACATCATCACTCCCCGGTACAACTCCCGCCAAAGAAAGCCTGGCCTCCCAGGTTTTTTCCATGAGCCGTCCGTTCTGGATGGTCAATATCATGGAGATGCTCGAACGCCTCGCCTACTATGGCGTGCGGGTGGTCATCCCGATCTATATCGCTCAGGCCGACGAAATCGGCGGACTGCATTTTTCCCAAACCGATAAGGGGATCATCTTTCTCTGGTGGGCGCTGTTTCAATCGCTCACGCCGATGATTTCCGGCGGTTTCGCTGACCGCTATGGTTACAAGAAGACGATCGCGGTATCGATTGTCATCAAGGTGATCGGCTATCTTCTGATGGCCACGCAGACGCAGTTCTATCCGTTCCTGATCGGATGTTGCACGCTGGCGCTCGGCACGGCCATCTTCAAGCCGGGCGTTCAGGGGACCATGTGTCAGACGCTGACAAAGAAGAACTCGTCGGTCGGCTGGGGCACTTTTTACATGCTGGTGAACATCGGCGGGTTTCTTGGTCCACCGTTGGCGCACTTCCTGTACGGTATCTCCTGGCCGATGGTGTTCTACGGCTGCGCCGCGATCGTATCGCTTAACCTTCTTATGCTGCTGACCTACAAGGATCCGCCGGCCGGAGGTGAGCAGAAGGGGGATCCTTTCCGTGTCTTCTGGATTACGATCAAGAACATCTTCAATCTGCGACTGATAGTCTTCATCTTCATCATGTCCGGCTTCTGGTTGATGTTCATGCAACTGTTCGACATGCTGCCCAACTTCATCGTCGACTGGGTCGACAGTTCCAAGCTTGTCGCCGATCTCCACCTGCCGGATTTCATGCTTCAGCAAAACTCGACGCGTGGCGCGCAGCTCACCCAGGAATGGATGATTAACATCAACCCCGGACTCATTATTCTGCTGGTGGTGTATCTCAACTTTTTGGTGTCACGGATGCGGCGAGTGCACTCGATGTTTATAGGTATCTCTATCGCGTCGGTCGGTCTGGTGGCCGCAGGCTATACAACCAGCGGGTATATATGTTTGGCCGGTATCCTTATCTTCTCGGTTGGCGAGATGCTATCCTCGCCCAAAATGAACGAGTATCTCGGCGTCATTGCCCCGGACGGCAAGAAAGGCCTTTACATGGGGTATGCCAACATCCCTCAGGGGATTGGCTGGGGGCTGGGCTCATGGTTCGCCGGACACGTTTATGACCGAATGGGAGACAAAGCCAACCTGGCCCTGAGATACCTGGCCGACAACAACGGCGTTACCG
>JAUWMW010000045.1 GCA_030612965.1 bacterium | reverse complement strand
CGCTTTACTGACCAAGCCGGCACTGTGCGGTGGCAAGACGGTATTCCTCTTCTTCGTTAGTGGCGATGATCAGGATGCTGTCGGCGCGAAGCTGTTCCACTAGTTGGACCACGATGTTTTTTCCTTCGCGGTCGAGGTTGGAGGTCGGTTCGTCCAGGAACAGATAAGCCGGGTTGCTCAAGAGGGCCAAGGCGTATTTGATTCGTTGCTTCATGCCTGATGAAAACTCGGCTACCGGATCGACACCTCGTCCCTCAAGGCCTACTTGCTGAAGGACGGTGTTGATCTGTTTGCCGGTGACATGGTCGCCGGATACGGTGATGAAGAACTTCAGGTTTTCCTCAGCCGTCAATTGGTCATACAGGTTGAGATAGGGCGAAACGAACGATACTAACCTCCGTCGGGCAGCGTCATCCAGTTCGGCATCACCCTCGGCGAAAGTGACGCTGCCTTTCGTGGGTCGCTGCAACCCCAGCAGGGTCAGTATGAGGGTCGACTTGCCCGAGCCGTTGGGTCCGATCACGGCCAGGGAGTCGCCGGTGGTCAACTCGAAATTCAAAGCGGAAAAGAGCTTGCGCGCGCCGAACCGTTTGGCCAGGTCTTTTGCCGTGAGTCGAAACATATTGGCCAATTAGTCGGAAGATGCAACCAATGCAAGCAAAAAGTCGCGGCGAGGAATTCGGGCGGTGGGCTGTTGTTTGTATGCGGGGCAGGAATACCGATGGCCTATCCATACACTGGAAGCACCAGGGAATCATGTATCTGATTCATGCCAGCAGCGAGCCAGCACCCGCAACCAATTCTCACGGCACAATTTGGTCAGGGACTCTCCGTCGAAACCGGCGCGGCCCAGGGCAGCGACCAGTATAGGGAGTCCTGCAACATCGCCAAGGTCCTTCGGGACCGTCGCGCCGTCGAAGTCACTGCCGAAAGCCACATGTTCGACGCCGATTCGATCCGCGATGTAACGTATCTGATCTACGATTGCTATCATGGGCGTATCGGGTTCAAGCCGTCCATCGCCGCGAAGATCGTTTCTGAAGAAACTGACGCCGACCACGCCATCGGATTCACCAATAGCGTCGAGTTGCTTGTCAGTCAGGTTGCGGGCGGAACCGCACAGAGCATGAGCCGCGCTGTGCGAGACAATCAGCGGAGCGTTGGTGATCGCTGCCACATCCCAGAACCCTTTTTCGTTCAGGTGGGCCAGATCAAGCATGATGCCAAGGCGGTTACACTCGCGCACAAGCTCCCTGCCGGAGTCGGTGAGGCCGGGACCGACATCAGGCGATGAGGGATATCTGAACGGCACGCCGCAGCCGAAAGCATTCGGGCGACTCCAGCAAATACCCAGCGAGCGCAGACCGCGGTCATAATACTGTCGCAGGTTACTTAGATCGGAGGTGACCATCTCGGCGCCCTCGAAGTGCAGCACCACTGCCAGCACACTGTTAGCGAAACACTCCCTAATCTCATCGGTCGAGCGTGTGAGCTGCATCTGTCCGCGCGATTGATCAATCAGGCTGAACAGGCTCGTCGTTAGCTTCTCGGTTGTCCCGCGAGCGGTCTCGAAATCAACGGGAGCCGCCAGCTTAACGTCGTATCCGTTGTCGGTGAGTGTTACGTCCTCTTTCGGTGGACCTTTCAACCAATCCTCGTTGGTGATGAAAATGGCGAATATACCGCCACCGAATCCGCCGGCTCTGGCTCGCGGCAAATCGATATGCCCTCTGTCGCTTCGTTCAAAGAACGAACGTCCACCTCCACGCTCAGGGTAGTAGAGGTTAATGACGGTGTCGTTATGACCGTCGAAGATAAATGGAGTCGGCGTCGCAGCTATTTCTTCTTCACTTTCTGTTTGCACAGCACGCTGTAGAACTCATTGAAAACGAGTTCCTTTGGTTCAACGCTGAAGGGTCCTAATCGGAAGGTATCGTGCAAGCCCTCTATCGGTTCACGGAGAAAATGGGAGCTTCCATCGACCCCGACAACCCGCATAACCACCGGCATCCTGAATCCGGCATCGACATCTCGAGTCAACACCTCGCCTTCGATATAGTACCCGTCGTCCTCATTGACAACACTGTACTCTACGCGATAGTCGGGGAAGTTACGGCCGTAAAGCCAGTGCTTGAAGAACCAGTCCAGCGGTTCGCCATAATGCTTCTCGGCCAGTTTAACAATGTCGTCGTTGGTGAAACTCTTCATGCTGGTAGTCAGCGCCAACTCGTGCATGAACTTCACGAAAGCACGGTCCGAACCAGTCTCAACATCGTACATAAGCAGGCGCAGCATGTGCAATACCCACAGGCCCTTGTTCGACCGGATTTCCGTTTTGGCGCGACTGCCGACGGCCAGCGGTAAATCCCGCTTGAGGTCATCGGTGCGATAGACGGAGTCACGTCGGTGTAGTAGATGGGAGTAGCCGGTGTAACCGAGGGCATCCTGGAGAAACAAGACGGCGGCGTACTCCGGGGCGGCTTCGGTGATCCACATTTCACGATCGGTAGCCGGACGCATCAGGGAACCGAACCACTGTCGCGCCGCCTGCCGTCCGGCCACGGAGTGAAAACCACCCAGAGCGTGCATGGCGCCCTCGGTAACACATGCGATCTGCGGTATGCACAAGATGCCAGGCATGCTATAGGTCCCGGCCGGGCCGACATACATCGAAAACGCCCCGATCGGCGGACCAAACTGCGAGGCCATGTAGTTAAATGCCTGTGTCGAAACTTCCTGGTACATCTTCTGAGGGATATAACAGTCCGAGTATTTCTTGTCCATCAGTTCCCAATCCAGGAAGTTGAGCGACAGGCCGATGTCGGAAGGGATCACTACGGTGTCAAGACCGGAAGCATAGCATTGGAAAAAGAACTTGCGGTACAGGTTCTGCGGCGTAACGCTAAACGTCTGCCGCCGGCCGTTCAACTTTTCCACCGGGCCGACGCCGGGCATGAAGTAGTTGTAGCCCTTGGGCGTTATGAAGGTGAAAGCGTGCGGTGTGACCTGAGGGTCCTCCACCCAGGGCATAGCATGATCGTACTGCTTGCCGTGATACCATAGGGTAAACGTCATGGTATCGCTCTGGTGACGATAGTGCGGCAGAGCCAGACCAATAAAGGAAAAATCATTGCGACGATGGTAGTCAAGAGGTTGACCGTCGTAATATATCGAGTCGGTCTTGAGGTTAGGATGTAGAAACAGCGACATGAACCTGATGCTGTCGACATTGACTTGCACCTGGATTGTTGTCTGAGCTGCTCGGAGGAACTTTCCGTCAAGGCCGGACATTTCTATCTCGGCCTGACGGTCGAGAATGGTGGTGGGATAGGCGATTTCCGACATCCGCTCATCATCGTAGACACTTCGCTCCATTCGCTGAAATACGGCGCCGTCGGTTGCTATGACGTCTCCACCCTGATACTCATAGGCAACCCTTACTTCCTCCGGTCGGCTCGGATCGAAAGTGAATGTATACCGATTGAAATCGATCCAGAAATAGCCGTCAGCCCGCCGTTGGTACAATGACCTTAACAACTGAAAGTAATTGTCATAGGTGTGATGGAGGGTTGGTCTGAAGAATATTTCCCCTTGCGGTTTCTTGGCGCCCATATTGAAGTGCTTCCACTTCAACTCGGTAGTGTCGGGCGTGAATCTCTCCTTCAACTTCAGGTCGAAATCATCCCCCATCCGAATGAAACAGGTCTCGAAATCTTCATTGACGATACTGTCACGGGCTACCATAAGGAGCGATTGTCGTTCCAGATGTGAGGGAATATCGATCTCGGCGTGGCCCTTGCCGATAAAAATGGCCGTCGTAGGGCGGTCGTCAACGTAGCGCAGCAGATACATGATCCCCTCGTGGAAGGTAACCGTCGCTACGTCCTTCTCATATACGAAATCGTTGACGGTGAGTACTTCACACGCGTGGTTCATGAGATCCTGAGAGAGGACCTTGTAATCGGATTTCATCTTTTTGGCGAATTCGGACTCGGATGCCGCCAGACTACCGGTCAGCGCGGCTATCATGAATGCGGTAAACATTATCCTGCAAAACATCGTTACTCCCTTCCAAAGGTTGTTCTTCCCTGTAAGACGTTCAACACACTGTCAACGTCCAATCGGTCGAGCGATCTTGCGGCTTTCTCAGGCGTGCATAAATGCCCGCGTCGCTCCTGTCTGGACACCTTGCTGTGAGAAGCCGGGCGTTGCTCAGCGCCGTCGACGCAATAGCGTTACATTAAGTCAAGCGGCCTCGACTGTCAAACGAAAACCGAGCTACTCAGATGCGCAGTCATCCAACCTGAAACAGCGTGTCAGTCCTTGACAGTCATGGCCCCTGAACTATACTATAGGGGTAACCCTCAAACAGGAGGAGTGTATGACATCCTTTATTATGGCTATGACTCTCAACCCGAACGCCAAGAAGGAACATCCCGATCTAACGCACCAGGTCGATGAGTCCATCGATGCCTTTGCCCGCAACGGCATCAAAGTGGATCAGTTGTTCGCAACTCTGGGACGCTATGATTATCTTGTGCTGTTCAGGGCTGAGGATCAGACGCTGGCTTTCAAGGTCGCTTCAGACATCAACGCCCTGGGCCTGCTGGAGACTGAGACTTGGCCGGTGATTCCGTACGAGGACTACCAGCAGTTGATGCAGTAGCCCTGTGGTTCATGCGACCGCCCCGGTTCGGCTTGTTCGGATTGGCTGTCGGGCGACAATTGTAGAGGGCAGTGGTTCCGGCGCCGCCGGTCGTTCGTCTAATCGCCCTTGATCATGCCCACGGCGACAAAACCGAGGATCAGCAGGACGACAAACGCCAAAGCCAGCAGGTTAAAGTATTTGTCGATAAATTGCTGGATGCGGTCCCCGTACTTGCGGTACAAGAGACCGATGAGACCGGCGACAACAAAGAAGCGCAGTGAGCGGCTGACGGCCGAGGCGATGAAGAACGGGATGAAAGCCATGTCGAAGAAGCCGGCTGCAATGGTGAACACCTTGTAAGGTATCGGTGTGAAGCCGGCAATGCCGACGGCCCAGGAACCGACTTGCATACCGAACATCTCTTTTTCATTGAACCAGTAGTGGGCCGTCTCGAGCAGGTCTTGCGGATCGCTTCCCGAAATCCTGGCGCTCAGCATCAGCATTGTCTCGCCGATCAATTCGAAGGCGTAGTGACCGATTAGATATCCCATCACGCCGCCGATTACCGAGCCTAATGAACATACCAGCGCGAACTTTGCCCAGCGGCGATAGGCTCCCATACACAGCGCGATCAACAGGGCATCGGGCGGTACCGGGAAAAATGACGCCTCGGCCATCGACAGAAAAAACAGAGCCCACAAGCTATGTTTGGATTCGCTCCATTTGAGCACCCAGTCATAAAGCGCCCGAGTCCATCTCAGCGGCGCCATCAGTATGTCGATCATCGCTGTCCGTTCTTTGACTTCCCGCCGTCTTCAGTTGAGTTGGGATCATCGATTTCCAGTTTCAAGCGGACCAGCCGTTTATCTTCCTGCTCCAGTACGGTGATCTTCATGTCGGCAATCCTGAGCGATTCCTTTTCATGCGGCAATCGTCCCAGGGCATCGATAACCAAACCGGCCAGGGTCTCAGCCCGATCCTCCGGCAGGTGACTGTCCATAAGGTCATTGACTGCGCCGGGCCAGACGGACCCGTCGGCAAAGGCGATCGAGTCGGAATGACGCACCAGCTCCGGTGCTGCGTCATCATCCTCTTCCTGGATTTCGCCCACTAACTCCTCCAGGACGTCCTGCAATGTTACGATCCCGGCGGTACCGCCGAACTCGTCCAGCACAATCGCCAGCCGATACTTCTTTCGCTGGAAATCATGCAGCAGCCGCGATGCCGGCAACGAGTCGGGAACAAATGTCGGTTTGCGTAGCAGATCGTTGAGCTGGATCAATTCCGGGTTGAGTTTCTGCAGCACCAGGTCCTTGGTAAAGATGACACCAATAATGTTGTCGATTGTCTTGTCATACACGGGAAACCTGGTGTAGCCGTGATCAATAACGGTGTTGATGATTTGGTTCGAGGTTGCCTGTTTCTCAATGCCGACCACTTCCGTCCGCGGGGTCATAGCACGACGCACGGTGGAGTCGGCGAAGTCGAACACCGATTTGATCAACTTCTCCTCGATCTCATCAAAGACACCCTTTTGCCGCCCTTCAAAGATCATAAGATTGATCTCTTCCTCGCTGACCGTGGTGCGACTGGGGTCGGGCCTGACCCCCAGCAAACGTACCACCAGGCTGGCTGTGCTGCTGAGCAATTGTGAGAAGAAGGAGGATAGTTTGATGAACAGCGTCATGGGTTGTGCTGAATAACGGGCGTAGCGCTCCGGATAGGACAGGGCAAGATACTTCGGTATCAACTCACCGAAGATGACCGCCGTAACCGTAATACCAACCGTCACCAACCCGACGGACAACGGTGTCGCCGCTTGTGCCAGGTAACTTATGGATGAGCGGCTCAGGAGTCCCTGCAGATGTGTGACAACCGTCGCTCCACCGATCACTCCCGCCAGTGTGCTGAACAGGGTGATGCCGACCTGGATGGTGGCCAGGAACTTCTCCGGCTGGCGATGCAACTTCTCTGCTGCAGCCGCACCGCGCTTGCGCTGTTGGATTTTTCGCTTGAGTTTGCTGGAGCGGCTGGCTATGACTGAGAACTCCGCCAGAGCAAAGAAGCCGTTGGCCATTATCAAGACCACAATGGCCAGCAACTCGACTAAGACCGAACTGGTCATACTCTTACCCTCCGCCGAACACCTGTTTGGCGGGGCTTAGCTATGTCGCCTTGATCAGATCCTTGCATATCCCTGTTGGTAGGGCAACTCCTTAACCAGTTCGTTGAGTTTCTCGATTCGTTTCTCCACCGGCGGATGAGTCGAAAAAAGGGATGACATACCCTTCCCGGAGAGCGGATTAATGATCATCAGATTGGCCGTAGCCGGTTGTCGGTCGAGATTCATACGAATAGGCGCGCGGTGCAGTTTGCCCAGGGCCGAGGCCAGGGCCAACGGTTTGCCGGTGATCTGCCCACTCTGCCGGTCCGCCTTGTATTCGCGCTGGCGAGAGATGGCCATCTGAATGACCATTGCTACCAGCGGCGCAACTATAGCTGCAATCAAGAGACCAATTCCACCGCCCCGGTTGCCATCGCTCCGGCCGTAACCACCAAAGATAGCGCCCCATCGGGCGATGGAGGCAAGGATGCCGATCGCTCCGGCAAAGGTGGCGGCAATGGTTCCTATAAGCATGTCCTTGTTCATTATGTGCGCGATCTCATGCCCGATCACACCCTCCAACTCATCCTCGTTGAGCAAGCCGAGAAGTCCTTCAGTAACCGCTACGGCGGCATGTTCCAAGTTGCGACCGGTAGCAAAAGCGTTGGGCGCCTTGGACGGAACAATGTACACCTTCGGCATCGGTATCATCGCCTGCGTTGTGACCTGTTTTACCACGCGGTAGAAACGCGGATGGTCGGCTTCGGTGATCTCCCGCGCTCGGTACATTCTCAGCACCATCTTGTCCGAAAACCAGTAGGTGACGAAGTTCATGACACAGGCCAGCATGAACGCCAGAATCATCCCAGCCCGACCGCCCACCAGATACCCCACCCCCATGAATACCACCATCAGGGCGAGCATCAGAAATATGATCTTAAGGCTATTCATCTCAACTCTCGTTCTCTATATCTACGCAAACAGACCACCTTCGGTCAACTCTTTTAAGGGCTGATCCAGCGACGACACTCAGAAATAGAACGTAGCCATCACAGCCGCAGCGGTGTTGATATTGGTTCCGTTAGGATTACCGAACAAGTAAGAATGCTCATCGGAGAACACAACATTCACCTGAGCCTCAACACCTACACTGAAGTGATCCTGCAAGAAACACTCGCCGCCAAACATACCGCCAACGAGATAATCGGTCAGAGCTTTCCCCTCATAGGGCGATCGATGCAAAGCGCCGGCGCGAATTCCGTAATAAGGAACAGCTTTGTCACTGCCGTGATTGATCCGCACCGCCAGCACAAAGCCGACATCGGTGGCGAAATTGCTCACATGGACAACACTCAGCGACGGGGTTACCACCAGTTTCTTCGAGGCCCAAACGGGAAACCCGATATCGGTCTGTCCACTCTGCCATGACGCCGTTAGACCAACCATGCCGGCGTGGGGAGTGGTCTCTGCTGCCGGTTTGTCGGCGATGAAAAAGACCAGCGACAGCAGCCAGATAACGGTGTTCAGGCGTCTCTTCAGCTTAGCGATCATGCGAACCTCCATCAGTAGTCTGGTTGGACCAACCTCGATCAGCGGCAAGAATGTTCTGCGGAACTGTTCTCAACGTGGATACTCATGGAGGTTGTCGCCGACGAAAATATCAGTAAAAGTAATCTCCTCTCCCACCGCCAGCCAGATGCGATAGAAACCCCTGGGGGCGGCTGTACCGGCAGAGGTATCACCGCCCCACTCGATGACGTAGTGCCCAGCCTCCCGGTCATCGTCCACCAGCACCTTCACGGGAGCGCCGTCTGATGAGAGAACATCAGCGCCGCCCCTTACAACCAGGTCCGAGGCAGACTCGCCAGGACCAAGGGCGCGCACCAGCCAGAGCGTTACGCGCCCCGGATGTGGCGGCACCTCAAAATCGATGTTAATCGGTGGAACGGAAGGGTTGGGGTAAGCTACAATCGAATCAACCGGGCTACCCCAGGTGCCTGTTATAGTGCTTTTGTCGGTCAGCCACATGCCCGTCGCTCGTGGTGTGTGATGATGCAAAGTGCCTGTCGGGTTAAACTTCTCCCAATCAGTGCAACCACGCAAGGTGAACAACATCAGCCACATCAGAGACGCTACCAACAGCACCACAACTCGTGCGCCGGTCATCCACCGGGGTACGCCTATTTCCTGAGATCGGTATTTCTGACTCTGCATGCTATCACCTCGCGAATGGACGCAATATGCTGTCCATGTCCCCGGTAGTCAAGCGGCATCATCTCAGGACACCGCTGATGGCCTTGGCAGGCTGGCGAAAAAGAGACATTTCGGTCATTGCGAGGCCATAAGCGGTTCTTTCCGGGGCGCGGCAATCTCTCTCCCGCTGTCTACCAACGAATTGAGATTGCCGCCCGTACGCCGTAAGTTGTTATGTGTCTCTTAATTAGAGAATGTGAGAGGAAGCCCGAAAATTATTGCCTTGACAGACGATAAGGGTAAATGTATTATTATAAATTGTGAAGCATTTCACATGAGTATTGAATTGGATTGGTGATTGATTTAGGAGACTCGATGGATATCCCTTCGGGGGTCACAGCCAGAAAGAGGATTTCGGAATCGACAATTCACCGGCTCTCTCGGTATTTCCGTACCTTGTCTCTTTTGGAGAGAGAGAACTTCGAGACCGTTTCGTCCAAGGAACTGGCTAAACGAGAAAAACTTACGCCGTCCCAGGTGCGCAAAGACCTTTCGTTCTTCGGCTCTTTCGGCACCCGTGGACTGGGTTATCCGGTGGCCGAACTCAAGGCCAAAGTATCCAAGATTCTGGGCATTGACCGAGTTTGGCGGGTAGCCTTGGTGGGTATTGGTAATATCGGTTCGGCATTGGTCAGCTACAAGGAGTTCATCAAGCAGGGCTTCCACATTGTTAAGCTCTTCGATAATGATCAGCGGAAAATCGGCTCGAACCATAAGGGCATAATCGTCTCGGATATCAAAAACCTGCGGACTGAACTACAGGATGACCACATAGAAATGGTTATTGTTGCGGTACCGGCAACAGTAGCACAGTATATCGTGGACGACGTCGTCAAGGCGGAGGTGAAGGCGATCCTGAATTTCGCCCCAGTCAATCTGAAGGTGCCGTCTGGCGTCCATGTGCGCAACGAGAACATGGAGATGGAGCTTGAGTATCTCTCTTTTGCGATGGTGAACAACCATTCACCGAAAGGAGTCGGCAAAGATTAAGCCGCTTCAGGGATGGAGCGGTGGGTACCTCTTTTAAGCGTCTTTGCGCTTAAGGGCTGACGGCTCGCGAGAGCGGGCCGTCTGTAATTATACGGTAGATGTTCCCGGGTTTTGGTTAGAGTCGGACAAGATTGAATCCCAGGGACGACCGGCGGGTATAAGGTCAACAGATGATGAGACGCCAGATGGATAAACTTCGTATCGGGCTTGCCGTGATTTCAGCGGTGCTGCTAATCTCCTGCTCTGTCCTCGCGGTGGATTCGCTCGAGACCTACCTTAAGGCCGGTGCCGATCTGTTGGCCAAAGGTGATCACGAGGGGGCGCTGGCCGAATATCAAAATGCTCTTCGACTGGATACTGACAATCTCATTGCCGTCAGAAATCTCGGGCGCATCTACTCTCGACTAGATGACCAGAAGCAAGCCAGGGTCTTTCTTGAGCGAGCCTTCAAGATGAATCCGACCGATGCGCAAGTGTGTAACAACCTCGGCGCCGTGTTTTCCAATACGGGCAACAGTGGTGAGGCGATTCCGTATTTCGAGAAAGCTGTGGCTCTTGATTCCACCAACGAATTATACCTGACCAACCTCGGCCAGGAATACACTAAGGTGGGACGGATCGGTTTGGCCTTGCCGTTACTGCGCACCGCCTTGGCCCTCGACGGGCGAAACGCGATCATTCCGTACAGTCTCGGCAACTGTTTCGCCGCCAGCCAAAGTTACGACAGCGCCGAGTTCTACTACCAGTTGTCCGCCGCATCCGGCGGCCGACCGGCCGAGTTGTACTACCGACTAGGGACGGTTCAGAACCGTCTGGGCAAGACCTGGGAAGCGGCGGAGTCGTTTGTGGAAGCGCTGTCGCGCCATCCTGACTTTCAAGTATGTCGCCAGGCATTGGCAATGCTCTATCTCGCCGACAAACAGTTCAGCGCCGCTGCCGAACAGTTCGAGGTTATTGCCACGGCCGACAGTTCATTCTTTCCGGCCTGGATCGGCCTCGGTACGGCTTTCGCTCTTGACGGAAGGGCCGAAGATTCAGACCGGATACTGAAACATCTTTTCGCTATTGACTCCACGCTCGGTTTCAAAATGCTCGAAGTCCTCTCCCAGCAGCAGTTGGACCCAAGTCCGGCTAGAGACGAACCGTAGCCCGATCGCTACGGCGCAGTTTTTTGTTGAAGCATCCACCCGTTATCCGCTTTCATTAGGTGTATGTGGCAGTTGTGGAAGTACATGGGAACGTTGCTCGCCTGCGTGGTGCTCCTGGGCGACGTTGGTCGTGCTGAAAACGAGGTCGGTTACCTTTATGTGGAAAGCGACCCACCCAACGCGCACCTCATTATTGACGGCAACCATGAGCAGTTGTTCCAAACACCGGCGCTTTGTACGCTGTCGGTCGGAGAACATCAACTCACCTTGTACACTGAATTGTATCAACCCAATACGGTCAAGGTCGCTATAGCGCCGCGGCAGGTCCTGCGTAAGAAGATACGGCTGATTGCTTCTCTCGAGGTGGAACGCCAACCAGACAGCGGTATGAAGTTCTACAATGTTCCGGGCGATCTAACCATCCTTACCGATATCTTCGGAGTCACGGTTTTCCTTGATGGCGTCCGGGTCACGATGAGCGCTCCTCTGACGCTGCCGTTGGTCCCTTCCGGTGTTCATACCGTCAGAATCGAGCACAATGACCTTTCATTCGATACCACCGTCACCGTTACGCCGGCCGAGACAACGCTTCTCGAATTGCACCTGCTTCAGTTGTGGGGACTGGATACCTCACCAAGCCAACCTGACCCGGTATCGGTGCTGGTCGAGATTGAGTTGCCCGCTTGCCGTTATCATCGTCTACGACCTACCGAGGATAGTTCGCCGTTCGATTCCGCTCAGATTTATGAGGGGGATGTGAGCAAGAGAGAACTATACGCCATGAGTCGTCGGTACGAAGTCCCGATCTGGGATGATACCGCTGTCGGTATGCGTGGAGTAGATCCGATTATTCGTATCCTAACCTCCGATACAGTCATAGTCATATCGCATCGACGCGCCGTCGAGTTTGGTTTCGCGCGATTGCCTGAAGCTCATGACCTTGATGTGGAGATGCCGGCGATGACAGTGAGCCGCGTTTTGAGTTGCCCTCGCGGCCAAGGTATAAGGTTCGAAATAGAACTGTTCGCGAATCAGTCCAAGAAGTTCACGACGTTTGACCAGCTTGAACCGATCTTCAGACAGTTTCGCCTGCTAACCGACCTCAACGACGGGGGGGAGATCAACGTCCGCATCGTAATCGATACCGAAGGGGAAGTACACTTCCGCTACTGGTGAGGCAGTGCCTGCCTGATCGTAGCGCTGGGTCTTGTCATCGAAGTTGTTTGTGGTGGCGAGTCATCAGGGCTTGTCGAAAAACCCCCATTTCGGTCATTGCGAGCGACCGTAGGGAGCGCGGCAATCTCATTTCCTTGTGCCGTCAGGCGTCTCTGCCTGACGGCTCTTACCTGCA